>NZ_JBHVJT010000072.1:0-51312 GCF_042798815.1 Kitasatospora sp. NPDC057738
ACATTCCGAACCCGGAAGCTAAGCCTTACAGCGCCGATGGTACTGCAGGGGGGACCCTGTGGGAGAGTAGGACGCCGCCGAACAATTATTCAGAAGAACCCCCATCCGGGATCCGGATGGGGGTTCTTCGCGTTTCCGGGACGGTCGAATGCCTCGGAACAGGCACTGCAATGAGGACCGCCCGCTCGCCGGAGCGGCGAGCGGGCGGGGCCGGGTTCAGACGAGGTGGTCGAACTCGCCGGCCTGGGCGCCGAGGAGAAAGGCGCGGAGCTTGGTGGTCGTGGTGGTCAGGACGACGGAGGGGTCGTCCGATTCGCGAACGTGGCGGAGATCGTCGGTGCCATGGGCTAGTTCCAGACAGGAATTGCCGGCATCGCCGCCACTGAACGATGACTTCTGCCAGGAGAATCCAGCCATCCGAGGTGCCTCTCAGGTATGTAGGGTGTAGAGGAGATGTTGAAGAATTCCCCAGGAGTTTCGCGAGCTGGTCGGCGCCGTTGCATCGACGGCTGGCAGTGAGATCTCGCTCAACTGTTGGAACTTCCATCCGTACGCCGCAATGGTCTCAGGGGAGCCATGGTGCTCGGCGCGCCCGGGCACATCCAGCAGGATGGTTGCGAGGTCAACGCATCCGGGGTCGCACAGTACGAAGGGGCCTGATTGGGGAGGCTTCCTCGTAGCCGTGAAGGGGAGGACCTGGATGGTGATGTTGGGGCGTTCGGCCAGGCTGACCAGGTGGTCCAGCTGAGCCCTCATGACTTCTACGCCAGGGAAGAGCATCCGCAGGGCCGCTTCATGGATGACGAATCGAAACTGCCGTTGCTCTTCGTTCTCCAGGATGCGCTGGCGATCTATGCGGAACTGGATGGCTGTCGCCAGATCCCAGCGCCCGTTGCGGTAGGCGTCCTTGTAGATGGCCTCGGCGTATTCGGGTAGTTGGAGCAGCCCGGGAATGTACAGGGTCTCGAAGTTGTCCAGACGGGCAGTTCGGTCTTCGAGCTCGGCGAGATCGAGCGATAGGTCGGGAACCTGGCCCTTGTACTTGCTCCACCAACCCTTGCCGCTGCTGGCTCCAAGAGCGTGTAGCAGCCCGGCGTAGGTCTCATCCGTGCACCCATAGCCACCGAGCAAGACCGAGAGTCGCTCCGGGTCGAGTGCCGTTCGAGCCGCCTCGATGTGACTGAGCTGTGGGCCTGCGATGCCGATGAGGGCGCCGGCGTCCTTGACTGCCAGGCCCGCAGCCTCGCGCAACCTCCTCAGCTCAGCGCCGAACCGCCGCTGTCGCTCGCTGATTTGGGTCCTGAGTGCCAAGGGGGATTCCTTCCGTGTCGGGCCAGTCTCCACCCACACGAGTGAGCTTAGCCAAGTTGGGCGAGGTATCTCGGCGATCTGGTTGCACGCGTAACACCTATCGCCCTACTCTCAGTGTTGCACCGATCACATGACGGAGTGTCTGCTTCGTCGATTCCCCTCTTCCTCCCCTGGGGTGTCTCATGCGTGCTTGCAACCTTCCCGACTGGTCCAGCGCTCGTACCGAGCTCTCCGACCTGCTCACCTCCGCGGGGTGGCGACCGTCCGTCATCTCCGACGCCGAACTCGCCCTCCATGAAGTCTTCGTCAACGCCTGGCGGCACGGGGGCACCCTTGCACCCGTGGTCGTGCTGGCCCTCGCCGATCACCGCCTCCGGGTCTCGGTCGCCGACAACAGCCCGGTCCTCCCGGAGCCCCGCCTCCCCGATGACCTGCTCTCCCTCTCCGGCCGGGGCCTCTTCCTCGTCCAGGCCCTCACCCACCGCTTCGGCGCCGAGCCACGCAAGCAGGGCAAGGTCGTCTGGTTCGAACTGGAGGCCTCCGCGTGAACCGCCGCCGCTACCCCATGCAGCCCACCGACCCCCGCATCCGGGCCTACACCGAGGACCAGGTCCGCAGCCTGCTCGGTGAACTCCAGGAGCGTGGCCGCGAGTTCGGCCTGGTCTTCCCGTCGGCCGGCACGGGCAGGACCCTGGACGGCCGGGTCCTCGTCCGCTTCAACGCGGCCCCCGCCTCCACTCTCTTCAACCTCCTCACGCTCCTCTTCGACGTCGGCCACGACCGCGATCGCCGGTGACCTCCGCGCGCAACCTTGCAAAGCCCGACGAACAGGAGCCCCCCATGTGCGTCCCCGACCCCGCCGCCGACCCCGCCGCCAGCCCCGCCGCCGACCCCGACGTCGTCAACGCCCTCGCCGCCGCCAACTACGCCGTGGCCGCCGCCTTCAACACGGTCTTCGGCGTCGCCGTCGCCCCGCCCGTCCCCGACGACTTCGACTGGCCCAAGCTCGAAGACTTCGTCCACCACCTGGGCTTCGCCGCCGACGACTCCGACACCGCCCTCAATCTCTACCGTCTGCTCTTCGCCGTCCAGCGCGTCGCCTACCGCGAGGCCGCCGGCCGTAACTCCCCCTGGCTGGCCACCCGTCTGAACCCCCGCGCCGACGCGATCCCCGGCCCGCGGTAGGCGGTGGCGCGGGGGCATCGGTCCGGACTGGCAGCATGTCCCCATGGAAGCAGTGGACCTGGGCGAGTTCGTCGTGCGGCGCGGCAGGGAGGCCGACGCGGACGCGTTGGTCGGTATCGACTCGGTCGCGCTCGAAGGCGACGAGGACCGGGCGGCGAGCATCCGCAGGTGGTGCCGGCAGGGCCCGATCAGCCCGCTGTTCGTGGCGGAAGGCGCGACCGGCCCGCTCGGCTACTGCGTCGTCGAGTACACGTTCTTCGAGCAGGGCTTCGTCACGATGCTGATGGTCGGACCGTCCGCTCGGGGCACCGGCGTCGGCCGCCGGCTGCTGGACGCCGTGGCGGCCTCCTGCGAGACCCCGAAGCTGTTCACCTCGACCAATGTCTCCAACCATCCGATGCGGCGACTGCTGCAGCGGGCCGGGTGGCGGCCGGTCGGCCTTCTCCACGGCCTCGACGAGGGCGACCCGGAACTGTTCTACCTCCACCGACCGCGGAGCGGCACGGCCGGATCTCCGTCGCAGAGCGGATTGCGACCCGGCCGGGTGGACGAGTTCACGGCGCGTCTCGACAGCGCCTGGGAGTGGTGGCAGGCCGCCATCGAGGACGCCCAGGAGGGCCGCTGGGTCCGCACCGCCCTCGAACGGCAGGTGATGGACGACCTCGCCGCCGCGACCGTCGGACTCGGATACCTGTACCCGTCCGTCGAGCTGCCCCTGCGCAACCGGCTCTGCCGGATCGCCACCTGGGCGGGCGCGCTCCGGCTCGCCGCCGGGGCGGGCGGCTGGGACCTCGTCCCGGTCACCGGAGTGGTCCCACCCCGCCCGGCGGGGATGGCCGAACTGCTTTCCGCCGTCCACGCGGTGGGCGAGCAGGGCGAGGCCTGGCTGCGGCGGCTCTCCGCTGACGGACCGCCACCGCTTCGCGCGGTCAACGGGTTCGAGGCGTTCCTCTTCGGCCCGGGCTCGGTCGAGGACCTCCGCCAGTTCTTCTACGACTAGGACCCGCACCGGCCGGCGTGCGCCCCGGTGTTCCTCGTCGGAGGGACCGGGCGGCTTGGCAAAGATCTGGATCCCTTGTGGATCCCGTTCGGCAAAGACGCTGGTACGCCGGGCGGGTCCCGCCCTACGGTGACGCCGTGAGCAATGATGCGAATGTGACTGCCGTGCCTGTCGAGGCCTTTGAAACCCCCTACTACGCGGCGGTCTTCACCGCGGTGTCGACCCAGGAGCGGGCCGGCTACAGCGAGACCAACGACCGCATGGAAGACCTGGTGAAGGACATCCCGGGGTACCTGGGGATGGACCACGCGCAGACTCCCGGCGGGCTGTCCATCACCGTCGGGTACTTCCGTGACGCCGACGCCCTCACGGAGTGGCGGACCAACGCCGAGCACCGCGCGGCGCAGAAGCGCGGGCGGGCCGAGTGGTACGAGCGCTACACGCTGCACGTGGCGAAGGTGGAGCGGAGCCACGGGTTCGTGCGGGAGTAGCTCCCCGGAGCCCGGCCGCAGTCGTCGGGTCCGGGACGGCGGGGCGAGGCCCATAACCTGGTGGTATGACGACTCCCTGGCCCGACGAGGCCACGTTCGCCCGCGGTGAGCGGGTGGCACTGACCACCCCGGACCCGCCGCGGCCCGAACTCGGCCACCTGGGCGGCGAGATCCTCGGCACCCGGGGCGTGGTCGTCGAATGCGTCGTCGAGGCCGATGACCGCGACGGTGGCCACGTCGGGCCCGTGTACCAGGTCGATACCGAGGACGGCCTTCCTTGGCGGCTGCGGCCGGAGTTCCTGAGGTCCCTCGACCGCGGGTAGTCCTTCGTCAGGTCGGTCCGTCCCCGGGACCGTAACCGCGGACGAACGGCATCGTGCCCGCCGGTACGGCGTTCGGGATCGCCTGGAGGCCGGCCCGCCGGAGCGGCCGGGCCGACCTCCCGCTCCGCGGCTGCTCAGTCCTTGGGCACGAGCGGCGTCAGCGGCAGGGCGACCCGGCTCTCCCAGGCCTGCTCCAGCGCCCGGCTGAACGTCTCCGCGGGCTGAGCGCCCGAGACGCCCAGCCGCCGGTCCAGGACGAAGAACGGCACGCCCGTCGCCCCCATGGCGCTCGCCGTGGCCTCGTCCTCGCGCACCGCCTCCGCGTACGCCTCCGGGTCGGCCAGGACCGCCGCGGCCGCCTCGCCGTCCAGCCCCGCGTCGACCGCCAGCTCGACCAGCCGGCCCGCCTCGAAGGCCGACCGCTCCTCGGCGAAGTTCGCCCGGTACAGCGCGTCCAGCAGCTGCCCCTGCCGGCCGTGCTCCTCGGCGAAGTGCAGCAGACGGTGCATGTCGAAGGAGTTCGCCGCGTCACGCCCCTCGCGCAGGTACGGCAGGCCCTCGGCGTGCGCGTTCTCGGCGATCCGGGCCTCCGCCGCCTCGGCCTGCTCCAGGCTCATCCCGTACTTGGCGGCGAGCAGCGGCAGCACCGGACGGGCCTCGTGCGGCGCCCGCGGGTCCAGCTCGAAGGAGCGGTGGACGACCTCCACCTCCTCGCGGTGCGGGAATGCCGCCAGCGCCTGCTCGAACCGGGCCTTGCCGATGTAGCACCACGGGCAGTTGATGTCGCTCCAGATCTCCACGCGCACGGCGCCGCACTCCTTCCAGCCTCGCGCGGACCTCCCGCGCCTGCTCCTGCCGGAACGCCTCCGTCCACCTGGATATTTCTCTCACTGAAATATCCAGGTCGGTCGGCGGCGGCCTCCTGTCTCAGCGCCGATCCCAGGCCTCGCGCTGGGCGGACACCGTGGGGACGGCGGCGACGGCCTCGGCGTAGCGGCCCTGCCTGCTCAGGATCTCGGCAACCGCTCGATGGGCCCCGTGCTCGGTGGACGACCGGAGCAGGTCGAGGGCCTCGTCCGCCCGGCCGTCCTGATCCAGCAGCCAGGCCAGCGTGGTGTCCCACTGGCCGGGCTCCCGCTCGCTCAGGGCCCGCGCCTCCGCGATGCCCTCGGCACGGCGTCCGGCCTTCGCGAGCAGGCGCAGCCGGGTGTAGCGCAGGACATCGGAATGCGCGCCGACGTACGCGGTGCCGAGGCCGTCGACGAGCTCCAGCGCCCGCTCCGGGCGGCCCGCCTTGATCAGCAGTTCGATCGCCTCGTGGAGGAGGTTTCCCCTGGCACGCTCGTACGTGGGCCGTCCGACGTCGACGGCCTCGTCGAGGCGTCCCTGGCGGGCCAGGAAGGCCATGAGGCGCCGACGGGCGTGCCGGCCGTTCGCTTCGACGGCCTCGTGCAGGACGGCTTCGGCCTCCTGGACCCGCCCCTGCTCCTCCAGCGCCTCCGCGCACCGGTTCCGGGTGAGCCGCGCGTGCTCGCCGGCGGCCAGCTCGCGGAGCCGGTCGATCCGGCCCTGGCCGGCGAGGAGGTCCGCGTACAGCCAGGCGATGCGCGGGACGACGGGCAGGACCGGGCCCAGCAGCCGGATCGCCTCGTCCGCCCGGCCCATGCGCTCCAGGGCTCGCCCGTACAGCGCCAGCACCTCCGACGGCTGGTGTCGGCACTCGCGCCGACCCCCGGCCGCGGAGCACCGGCAGTCCGCCGTGCCGCCCAGGGCCCGCTCGGCGCACGGGGCGAGCAGTTCCAGGACGCGGGCGTCACGGTTCTGCCCCCTGGTCAGATCGACCAGTGACTCCAGGATCCAGGGCTCCCCGAGGTGGGGCGTGAGCACCTCGATGGCCTCGTCCACCCGCCCGGCCTCCACCAGTGCCTCCGCGAACCAGCGGCAGTCGTGCGCCGACTTCAGGCCGGCCGCGTCCGGACGCACCAACGCCAGCCCCTCCTCGACCCGGCCCTGCTGGACCATGATCGTGGCGGACTCCCGTACGGCGAACGGCCAGCCGACCGCGACGAACGGCTCCAGGACCGTCAGGGCCCGTTCGAACTCCCCCACCGCGCACAGCTCGCTGACCGCCACCTCGGCGCAGAACCACTCACCGCGGTCCCGGGCGGTCTCGATCAGCAGATCCAACTGCCCCTGGCTGGCCAGGTATTCCGCCATGGCGGGCTCTATCCCGCCGTCGAACTGCCGTTGCCAGGCGAGATCGTCGAGATTCACCGGGCCAGGCTATGGGACGGGGCCGACATCCTGCCCGGAGATAATCGGCGGATGTCCGAAGCCTTCGTTGACCTGGGATTTGTCACGGCGCCCTCCGGGGTGGTGGTGCTGGCGATGGCCAGCTGGATCGACGAGTGGCCGAGGGTGGGGGAGCCGCTGTCGGTGCGGGCCGCGGCTGCGGCGGAGGCGGGTGGCGGGCACCTCCAGGAGTGGGAGTACGAGGCGGTCGCCGTCCCCGCCGCCGCCGACCGGCCGCTGGCGGTGCGGGCCACCACGGAGCCTTCGGCCTTCGACGAGGAGCCGACGATCGCGACGCTGGAGATCGCCCTCGGCCTGCCCTGGCCCGCGGGCGCGGACCCGGCGGTGCCGGTGCTGCTCGGGGACCTGCCGGTCGACCGGGGCGGCATGGCGGTCGGCGACGCCGTGGGGCTGGACGCCTGGACGGGGCTGGAGCACGAACCGGCCGACGGACTCGCCGACCTCTCCTTCTGGGGCCGGTACGGGAAGGACGCCCACGAGCGGTTCGGCGGCGAGCCGCTCTCCCCGCACGGCGGGGAGGACGGGCCGTACGGGTGGCTCGACCTCCCGGTCGCGGAGGCCGTCGCGCGGGAGGTCGAGATCAGCACCTGGCAGGGCGGCCTGCGCGGCAGGGGAGTGGCCACCATGGTGGAGAAGCACGTCGACTACCTCCGCTTCCGGCGGGCCGGCCTGCACCACCCGCTGCACGTGGGCGCGATCGAGGTCGGCGGTTGCCAGGTGCTCGGGATCGACTGGGACCCGGGCGACCACGCCGTCCGGCACCACGGTGGGCGGGACTGCGGCCAGGTCTTCCCGGTCACCCTCGAAGCCGACGGGGCCGGCGGCACGGTCCTGCGCTGGACCATCCCGCCCTACGACCTCGACGAGAGCGAGGACGACTGACCGGGAGCCGCCGGAGAGCCCGCCGTCGGGTCCCAGAGCCCGGCGGCCTCGCCGCGCTCCAGGTGGTCGGCGTAGACGGCGGTCTTCCAGGCGATCAGCGAGCGGCACTCCTCCAGCTCCCGGATCCGCTCGTCGACCCGTTGCCGGTGGGCGTCGAGCAGTCGCAGCCGTTCGGCCTCGTTGCCCGGCCCCTGCCGCACCAGGTCGGCGAAGCGGCGGAGGTCGGCGAGCGGCATGCCGGACTCGCGCAGCCTGATGCAGATCTCCAGCCACTGCACGTCGAGTACGGCGTACCGCCGGCGTCCGCCCGCCGTGCGCCGCACCGGGCCGACCAGCAGGCCCTCGCGCTCGTAGAAGCGCAGGGCGTGCACGCTGAGCCCGGTGCGCTCGGCCACTTCGCCGATGCTGAGTTCCGTCATGGCGTCAGAGCATAGGAGCGGACCCGCGGGGCTTGATCTAGACCGCGCTCCACTTCCTACCGTCGTCGCCATGACCACCACCAGCAAGGCCACCGCCGGCCGGCAGCAGCCGACCGGCTCGCCCTTCTCCGCCGCCGCCACCGCCGAGGACGTCCTGGCGGGCCTCGACCTCTCCGGCCGCACCGCCGTCGTGACCGGCGGCTACTCCGGCCTCGGCCTGGAGACCACCCGGGCGCTGACCGCCGCCGGGGCCACCGTGATCGTTCCGGCCCGCCGCCCGGACGTCGCCCGTGCCGCACTCGCCGGAACCGGCGGCCGGGTCGTCCCCATGGACCTCGCCGACCCCGTGAGCGTCCGTGCCGCCGCCGGGCTGATCCGCGAGGCCGCGGACCGCCTCGACCTGCTGCTGGCCGTCGCCGGCGTCATGGCCACCCCCGAGAGGCGCGTCGGGCCGGGCTGGGAGGGGCAGTTCGCCACCAACCACCTGGGACACTTCCTCCTCGCCTGCGAGCTGTACCCGCTGCTGGCCGCCGCCCCGGACGGCGCGCGCGTCGTCGTCAACAGCTCCGCCGGGCACGCCCTGACCGACATCCGCCGGCACGATCCGCACTTCCGCACCGGCTACGACAAGTGGCTGGCGTACGGCCAGTCCAAGACCGCCAACTCCCTGTTCGCCGTGCACCTCGACGCGCTCGGCCGGGAAGACGGCGTCCGGGCGTTCGCGCTCCACCCCGGGAAGATCATCACCGGGCTCCAGCGGGAGATGACCCGGCGGGAGCAGGTCGAGCGCGGCTGGGTGGACGACCGGGGCAACGTGATCGGCGCGGACTTCAAGTCCCCTTCCCAGGGCGCGGCCACCGGCCTGTGGGCGGCCACCTCCCCACTGCTCGACGGCCGCGGCGGGCTCTACCTGGAGGACTGCGAGGTCGCCCGCGTCAGCGGCCCGGACACCCCGATGGACGACGGCGGCGTCCGCCCGTACGCCCTCGACCCGGACGGGGCGGCCCGCCTCTGGGAGCTCTCGCTGGCCGCGACCGGCGCCACCCCGGTGCCGCGCTGAGGCGCCGGACCGGGCGCCGCTACAGGGACATCCAGCAGTACAGCTGCTCGCCCGGCGGCCCGCGCCCGCCGGGCGAGGGCGATCAACTCCTCGGCCAGCGGCAGCAGGTCGGACGGGTCGGCGCCGTCGGCGGCCTTCTCGGAGGAGCCGTCGCCGTCGAGCGGCGGCAGCCCGCCGTCCCCGAGCTCCAGCGCCCGGACGACCGTGGCCGCGTCGGCCGCGCGGAAGTAGTCGGTCAGCACACCCATCGCGGCCGCCCTTTCGTTCGACGTCGGGCGCCAGTGAAGCAGCCGGCACCGACAGGGAGTGGGAAGTCGGCCCGACCGACCTCCCACTCCGCAGGGCCCGCCCCCGCTCCCGGCGGGCCGTCAGCAGGAGATGTTGCCGCCGCCGACGTCGGTGCCCAGCACGCCGACGAACTGCTTGTAGAGGTTGATCCGGTCGTTGCGCTGGTCCGGGTTCTTGCCGTCGCACTCCAGCGCGCCGTTGATGGTGCGGATGGTCTCGCCGAAGCCCTTGTTGTTGACGACGGCGTCGTGCGCGGTCATCCGCCCGGCGCCGCTCTGGGTGTTCCAGAACCAGAGGGCGGTCTTCCAGGACGTCGCCGGGTTCTTCTCGACCTGGTACGGGTCGTGCAGCAGGTCGATGTGCAGGGCGTCGCCGGCCGCCTTGTAGTTGAAGTTCCAGCTCAGCTGGAGCGGCCCGCGCCCGTAGTACGCGGACTGCCCGGCCGGACAGCCGTACGACTGCGAACTGTCGCAGTAGTGCGGGTAGTTGGCGGTGTTCTGTTCGACGACGTACCGCAGGCCGCCGGTTTCGTGGCTGACGTTGGCCAGGAAGGCGGCGGCTTCGCGCTTGCGGGTGGCGGTGTCGCCGGTGGTGGTGAACTTGGGGAAGGCGCCCAGGGCGTCGGTGAGGCCCTGGTAGCTGTAGAAGGAGTTCCGGCTCGGGAACATCTTGTTGAACTGGGCCTCGCTGACCACGAAGGACCCGGCGGCGGAGGCGGGGGCGGTCTGGCCGGCGACGGCGAGGGTGCTCAGCACGGCGGCGGAGGCCGCCAGGGACAGGGTGCGCGAGAGCTTCATCGATCTCCTCGATTCCGGTAGCGGGATTGGCATTTCGCGTGCGAAGAGCCTCCGTCATCCTCGCGGTCGGAAAACGTCAAATATGGCTATCGGAGGTCTAAACCACTCGTACGGGTCGTATCCGGTCCGGTCGCTGGACGCCGCCCGCCGGCGGGGGCCCGCCGGGCTGTCGGTCGCACCGGATAGCCTCCTTCCGAGCGGGACGGCACCACCGGGGGAACGGGGAGCAGGGGCGAATGAGCGGGCACACCGACGACACGGGCGACGACCGCCTGGCCGCCGAGGGCGACGTCGCCCTCGCCCGGCTGGCGATCGACTCCGGCGACCTGGCCCACGCCGCCGACCACCTCGGCGACGCGATCCTCGCCGACCCCCAGCTGCCCGAACTGCACGAGGCACTGGCCGAGTTGTGCGCGGCGGCGGGCGGACCGGCCGCGGCCCGCGAGCTGTTCCCGCTGGACGGCCAGGTGTACCTCGGCACGGTGGCCTGCCGGGCCCACGTGGAGGCCGCCGCCGGGGACTGGGACACCGCCGTCGGCCTGCTCGCCTCCGCCGTCCAGCACGAGCCGGCCCGCCCCTGGGCGCACGCCGCCTGGCTCGCCCGCGAGGACCTGCCCGGCCTGGTCGACCCGGACGCCGTCGCCCAGGCGGTGGCCCGCGCCACCGGCGCGCTGCCCGACCCGCTCCCGGCCGAACCGGCCGGAGCCGTACGGCCGTTCCACGACTTCGTACAGGCCGTCCTGGCCCGGCACGAGGACCACGTGTCGCTGCTGGCGATGGCCTCCGGCCTGACCCGCCGGCTCGGCGACACCGACCGCGCCGTCGAACTCGCCGATCGGGCCCACCGGTTGGCCCCCGGCTACCTGACCGCAGTGATGCTCGGCAACGCCCTGCGCTCGGCCGGCCGGCCGGAACGGGCGCTCGCCGTCTGGGAGGCCGAGCTGGCCCGGGTCGCGCCGGACCGCGACGACTCCAGCAGCTACCTCGCCGTCGACGTCGCCGAGCTGTACGGCGCCCTCGGACGCCCCGCCGAAGGCCTGCCCTGGCTCGACCGGGTGCTCGCCGCCGAGCCCGACCACCCCAAGGCGGGCCCGGCCCGGTACGGGCTGCGCCACGCCCTCGACGGCGACCCGGCGCACCTGCTCGGCCTGGCCGACCACCACCGCTCCCACCCCGAGCACGAGTACGCCCAGGAACTGCTGGAACGGCTGAGCCACCGGGAGCCCTGGCTCGGCCTGGTCTCCGGCGCCACCGAGGCCACCGTCAACGTGCTGCACCAGGTGCTCGCCGCCCCCGACACCGGCTGCGACACCGAGATCGACTGCACGGCCTCCACCGTGGAGCCGCCCAGCTCGGTGCTGGCCGTCCGGCTCGCGCTGCCGCGCTCCACCGTCGGCTACCGGGCCGTCGGCGAGCCCGACCCCCGGCTGCCGCTGACCGAACCCACCACCCGGATCTGGGCCTGGGACGGCACCGACCCGCGCCCGGCCGTCGCCCCGCCCGCGCCGCGGAGCGCCGAACTCGTCCGCGCCACCGCCGAGATCTTCTGGCCGACCGTCCCCGCCGCCTACGACCACGCCGTCCGACTGGCCGGACTGCCGCTGGACGACCTGCTCGGCGTTCTGGTCCACCCGCCCGTGCCGCGCGAGGACGAACTCGGCCGCGCCCTGCTCGCCCACCAGCCCGAACTCTGGGTGCGGGCCGTCCAGGTCTTCGCCTGCCTCGGCATCGCCCACCACCGAACCGACCAGCCCTGGGCCGGCTCCGAGCGCCGCCGGGTGCTGCGCGACCTGCTGCTCGGGCCGGAGGACTGGGTGGTCGAGGCGGCCGGCTTCGCGCTGGTCGCGATCGGCTGGACCCAGCCGCAGACCCGGGCCGACGTCGCCGCACTGCTCCAGCAGCGGCTGCACCACGGCGCCCGGGCCCGCCGCACCCGGGCGGTGACGATCCTCCGCTCGCTGTCCGCGCTGGTGCTCGCCGCGCCCTGGACGTCCGACGAGGACCGCGCGCTCGCCCGGCACCTGATGGAGCAGGAGGACGCCGCCGACGCGGGGGCGGAGGCCGCACCGGAGGCGGCGGACCAGGCCGAGGCGGCGGAGCGCCCGGGGACCGCGGGGCAACCGGAGGCGGCGGAGCGGTCGGAGGCCGAGCGGGCCGCCGGGGAGGAGCCCCGCCCCGGCCGCCTGCGCCGCCTCTTCGGCCGGAGCTGAGGCAGGGGCTGAGACGAGGCCTGAGGCCAGGTCTGAGGTGAGGTCTGAGGCCCGGGCCGGCCCTAACCCATCCCCGGCAGCGGTTCCTGGTCGACGTCGTACCGCGCGACCCGCTCCGCCGGGTCCCGGCACTCCGGTCCCAGCCGCAGCATCCGCGACTCGGGGTCGTGCAGCGGCCGGTGGCAGCGGCGGCAGGTCACCCGCGGGCGGAGGGTCTGCGCGGTGTCCGTCCCGGGAAGCGGCTCCGGGCCGGACGCGCCGGACGCGCGGGTCGGACCGGTCGAGCCGGGCAGGCCGGACGAGCCGGGAGGGTTGGTCGGGCTGGTCATGCTGAGACGGTAGCCGCCCACGCCGTCAAGGCCCCTGCCGGTGCGTGAAACGATGGCCCCATGGCGAGCGACCGCAGCAGCGCAGGAGACCCGGCACGCACCCTCGCCCTGCTCTGGGGGCTCACCGCCGAGGAGAAGCCCGGCCGGCGCGGGCCCCGGCAGGCGCGCTCGACCGGTGAGATCGCCACCGTCGCGATCGCCCTCGCCGACGCCGAGGGAGCGGACGCCGTCACCATGCGCCGGGTCGCGCAGGAGCTGGGGCTGTCCCCGATGGCGCTCTACACCTACGTGCCCGGCAAGGCCGAGCTGCTCGACCTGATGCTGGACACCGTCTACGCCACGATGCCCCGCAGCACCCCCGCCGACGAGGGCTGGCGCTCCCGGGTCACCGCCGTCGCGGACGACAACCGGGCGCTGCACCGCGCCCACCCGTGGGTCGCCGCCGTCTCCACCAGCCGTCCGCCGCTGGGGCCCGGCCTGATGGCCAAGTACGAGTACGAGCTGCGTGCCTTCGAGGGCACCGGGCTCTCCGACGTCGACCTGGACGCCGCGCTGACCCACCTGCTCGGCTTCGTCCAGACCTGCGCCCGGATGGCCGCCGACGAGCGCGCCGCCCGGCAGGACAGCGCGATGACCGACGCGCAGTGGTGGGCGGCCAACGCCGGGCTGCTCGCCCGGGTCTTCGACCCCGAGCGCTACCCGGTCGCCGCCCGGGTGGGTGCCGCGGCCGGTGCGGCGCACGGCGGCGCGTACAGCCCGGACCACGCCTACGCCTTCGGTCTGGCCCGGGTCCTGGACGGGCTCGACGCCCTCATCGCGGGGCGGTAGCCCGCCCGTCGTACTCCTGGCGGGCCGTCTCGACCTCCGGCACCCGCCGCTCCGACCAGTGCGCCAGCGCCGCGACCAGCTCCGCCGCCTCCCGCCCCAGCGGGGTGAGGCTGTAGTCGACCCGCGGCGGGATCACCGGGTGGGCCTCGCGCAGCACGAAGCCGTCCCGCTCCAGGGTCTGGAGGGTCTGGGCGAGCATCTTCTCGCTGACCCCGGTGACCTTGCGGCGCAGTTCGCTGAACCGGTAGCCGCGCTCGTTCAGCGCGCCCAGCACCAGCACGCCCCAGCGGCTGGTGACGTGCTCCAGCACGCCCCGGGACGGGCACATCCGGTCGAAGACGTCGGCGGGGGGCAGCCCGCCGGCCTTCAGCTCGCTTACCTTCATATCAGTACCCTACTTTGAAGTGCGTACTTTCGAAAGGTTAGTGCAACCCCTAGGGTGAGTTTCGAGGCCAGAACCCCGCAGCAACCCCTGAGGAGCACACCATGTACGTCGTCACCGGTGCCACCGGCCAGCTCGGCCGTCTCGTCGTCGAGGGCCTGCTGGCCGAGGTCCCCGCGAGCGAGGTGGCCGTCGCCGTCCGCTCCGCCGAGAAGGCCGCCGACCTGGCCGCCCGCGGCGTGACCGTCCGGGTGGTCGACTACGACAAGCCGGAGACCCTGGCCGGCGCCTTCGCCGGGGGCGACCGGGTGCTGCTGATCTCGGGCAGCGAGGTCGGCCGCCGGATCCCGCAGCACCGGGCCGTGGTGGAGGCCGCCAAGGCCGCCGGGGTCGCGCTGCTCGCCTACACCAGCATCCCGGGTGCGGCCACCTTCCGGCTGGCCGACGAGCACAAGGCGACCGAGGAGCTGATCCTCGCCTCCGGCCTGCCGCACGCCTTCCTGCGCAACGGCTGGTACACCGAGAACTACCTGGGCGACGCGGCCGGCACGGTGGCGCGCGGCGTGGTGCTCGGCAGTGCCGGGCAGGGCCGGGTCGCCACCGCCCCGCGCGCGGACTACGCGGCCGCGGCGGTCGCCGTCCTGGTCGGCGAGGGGCACCGGGGCGAGGTGTACGAGCTGAGCGGCGACGCCGCCTGGAGCCTGCCCGAGCTGGCCGCCGAGCTGGCGAAGGCCTCCGGCCGGCCGGTCGAGCACCGGGACGTCACCCCGGCCGAGCACCTGGACGCGCTGGTCGGCGCGGGCCTGCCGCAGGGCTTCGCCGAGGCCCTGGTGGACGTGGACGCGGGCATCGCGCGCGGCGAGCTGGCCGGCACCCCGGGCGACCTGGCCCGGCTGATCGGCCGTCCGACCGTCCCGCTGGCCGAGTCCGTCCGCGCGGCCCTGAACTCCTGAGGCACCCGCGGGCCGGGACCGCCGCGCCGCCGGAGTTCTCCTCGAACCCCTGAGGCGCCGCGGCCCCGGACTCCCGCGCCGCCGCTGCGGCCCCCGGAGCGGCGGAGCCGTCCGGCCCGCGAGCAATGTCATGACCAAAATCCGGAAACGGAGATGACAGCCCGCCCTCCCGCCCGCTACCGTCGCCTCGACACACGCGCGCGGGAAGGCACTCGGCCATGGCGGGAACAGACCAGCAGGACTACGGCCGGGGCCTCTGGTCCGGCGTCGCCGCCTACGGCATCTGGGGGCTCTTCCCGCTGTTCTGGCCGCTGCTGGAACCGGGTGCCGCCGACGACATCCTGGCCAACCGGATGGTCTGGTCCCTGGTCGCGGTCGTCCTGCTGCTGATCGCCCAGCGGCACTGGGGCTGGATACGCCCGCTGCTGCGCCAGCCCCGCCGGCTCGCCATGCTGGCCGGCGCGGCCGCCGTGATCTCGGTCAACTGGGGCGTCTACATCTGGGCCGTCAACGCCGGGCACGTGGTCGAGACCAGCCTCGGCTACTTCATCAACCCCCTGGTCACCATCGCCTTCGGCGTCCTGGTGCTCAAGGAGCGGCTGCGCACCGCGCAGTGGACGGCGGTGGGCATCGGCGCCGCCGCCGTCGCGGTGCTGGCCGTCGCGTACGGGCAGCTGCCCTGGATCGCGCTCACCCTGGCGCTCTCCTTCGCGACCTACGGCCTGCTGAAGAAGCAGGTCGGGCTGAGCGGGCTGGAGAGCCTGGCCGCCGAGAGCGCCTTCATGTTCCCGTTCGCCCTCGGCTACCTGGTCCACCTGGAGGTCAGCGGGCGCGGCACCTTCGGGCACACGGTGGCCGGCTCGTACGGCTGGGGGCACTCCGGGCTGCTGATGCTCAGCGGGGTGATCACCGCGATCCCGCTGCTGCTCTTCGGCGCGGCCGCCGTCCGGGTGCCGCTGACCGTGCTCGGGCTGCTGCAGTACCTGGCGCCGGTGTTCCAGTTCCTGATCGGCGTCGCGGTGTTCCACGAGTCCATGCCGCCCGCCCGCTGGGCCGGCTTCGGCCTGGTCTGGGCCGCGCTCGCGCTGCTGACCTGGGACGCGCTGCGCCAGGTGCGGGCCGACCGCGCGGTGCGGGCCGCGGCACGGCCGCAGCCCGCACCCGCCGAGGCGGCCGTCACACGCTGATGTCCCGGCTGGTGAAGCGGGACCAGGCCGCCGAGCCGAACACGGCGACGTAGGCGGCCTGGAGGCCGAGGTCCTTCAGCACGCCGTCCCAGTACATCGGCGCCCGCAGCAGGTCCGCGAAGCTCAGCCAGTAGTGGGAGAACAGGAACGGGCTGACGGCGTGCAGCTGCGGGAAGACGTCCAGGATCTGGACGGTGACCACCAGCCCGACGGTGGCGGCCATCGCCGCGATGCCGCTGCCGGTGAGGGTGGAGACGAACAGCCCGATCGCCACCAGCCCGGCCAGTGAGGCCGCGACCACCAGGGCCACCAGCAGCGCGCGCAGCAGCGCGTCGCCGAGGCCGATGGTGTCCCCGGAGAGCAGCGTGACCCGGCCGAGCGGGAAGAGCGCGGCGCCCGCGGCCAGCGCCGTCACCGCGACGGTCGCCGTGGCGGCCGCGCAGAACACCAGCCCGGCGGTGAACTTGGCGGCCAGCAGCCTGGTCCGCCCGGCCGGGGCGACCAGCAGGTAGCGCAGCGTCCCGGCGGCCGCCTCGCCCGCCACCGAGTCCCCGGCGACCACGCCGACCGTCATCGGCAGGAAGACCGGCAGCGCCACCGCGAGCGCGGTGAAGACCAGGAAGAGCCCGTTCTGCGTGGTCTGCGCGATGAAGCTCGGACCGCCGCCGCCCTCGTGCGGACTGTCCGTGTTGAGCTTGACCACCACCCCGATCAGGACCGGCAGTGCCGCCAGGATGCCCAGCAGCACCTTGGTGCGCATCCGGCGGAAGGTCAGGTGCAGCTCGCTGCGGAACAGCGCCAGGAACCCGGCCGCCGTCTGCGGCCGGCGGCCGGTGCCGGTCGGCGGCGCCCCGGCCCGCGACAGTGCCTCAGCCCGCGACATCGAAGCCCTCCCCGGTCAGCGCCACGAAGGCGTCCTCCAACGTGCCCCGCTCCAGCCCGAAGCCGTGCACCCGTACCCCGGCCTCGACCAGCGCCGCGCACAGCCTGGGCAGGGCCTCCTCGCCCAGGACGCCCGGCTCGCCGTCCACCCGGTCCTCGCCCGGCACCAGGGCGGTGACCCGGTGGGCCGCCAGCACCTCCGCGGCCCGCGCCACGTCCGGGGTCCGGACCACCAGCCGGCCCTGCGCCCGGGCGGCCAGCTCGGCGACGGTGCCCTGCACCACCAGCCGGCCCCGGGACATCACCGCGGCGTGGGTGCAGACCTGCTCGATCTCGTCCAGCAGGTGCGAGGAGAGGAACACCGTGGTGCCCTCCGCCGCGACCTCCCGGACCAGCGTCCGGATCTCCCGCATGCCCTGCGGGTCCAGCCCGTTGGTCGGCTCGTCCAGCACCAGCAGTTCGCGCGGCTGCAGCAGCGCGGAGGCCAGGCCCAGACGCTGCTTCATGCCCAGCGAGTACGCGCGGGCCTTCTTGCCCGCCGCGGCGCCCAGGCCGACCCGCTCCAGTGCCGCCTCGACCCGCTGCCGGCGGGTGCGCGGGTCGGCGGTCGGGTCGGCGGCGTCGAAGCGCACCAGGTTGTCCCGGCCGGAGAGGAAGCCGTACAGGGCCGGGCCCTCGATCAGCGCGCCCACCCGGGGCAGCACGGTGGCGACGGACTGCGGCATCGGCTCGCCGAGGACGCTGGCCGCGCCCGAGGTGGGGGCGATCAGGCCCATCAGCATCCGGATGGTGGTGGTCTTGCCGGAGCCGTTGGGGCCCAGGAAGCCGAAGACGGACCCGCGCGGCACGGCCAGGTCCAGGCCGTCCACGGCGAGCTGGCCGCCGCGGAAGCGCTTGGTCAGGCCGCGGGTCCGGATGACGTCGTCGGCGGCCTCACGCGGGGCCGGAGCGGCCGGGGAAGCGGCGGAGACGGGGGAGGAGGCGGGGGAAGCGGATGGAACGGGCGCGGGGGCCGGACGCGGCACCGCGCCCGTACCCCCGGCCGACTCCGTAACGTCCCCCGTTACGGGAGCCTTGGTCATCCGTCAGTTCACCCCGGCGGCGTGCTGGAGGACCGGCAGGGTCACCGCGCCGGCCAGGACCCGGCCGTCGTCGGTGAGCAGGACGTTGAGCACCTTGGTGCTCACCAGGGTGCCGCCGGCGACCGGCTTGCCGAGCGACTTCACCATCGCCTGCGGGTTCAGCGACTGCGCCGCCCCGTTCCCGCGGCCGCCGTGCTTGCCGCCCTTGGCGTCGGCCTTCGGCGCCCCGTCCGCCGCGTCGGGCAGCCGGGTGGAGACGACCGTCGTCCAGCCCTCGCCGATCACGTCGACGCCCTCGGGCGCCCCGGTGCCGCGGTGCTCCCGGGCGTCGCCCGGCGCGCCCTCGGCCACGTCCCCGGCCTTCTGCTCCGTCACCTTGGCGCCCTTGGGGGCGGAGAAGTCGAAGGTCTTGTCGGCCGGCTTGGCGAAGGACACCTGGGTGAAGCGGACGTTCAGCACGGTGCTGCCGTCGACGGACTTCACCGCCACCGCCAGCGGCACCCCGTTGTCGGCGGCCACCGCGATCCGGACCTCGGCCAGCGTCGAACCGGACTGGGTGGGCTTCACGCTCAACTCGTAGGCGTTCTGCCCGGCCACCTTGGCCGTCCCGGCGACGGTCACCGAGGTCGTGCCGGCGCTCCCGGTCAGGAACTGCTTCGCGGCCTCCTGCGGGGTGGTCGGCAGCTCGGACAGCGGCGCCTTGCCGTGCTGCTCGGCGGCGGCCGCCCGCCCGGTCATGTGCACCGCGGAGTTGGACGAGCTGTCCCAGGCCCAGGCCTGGTCGCCGTTGCGGACCAGGGTGTAGCCGGCCATGTTCTCCAGCACGTCCACCCGCTGGCGGTCCGGGCCGTCCACCGCGACCCGCAGCGTCTGGTCCCCGCCGAGCAGGCCGAGCAGCTTGGACTGCGGGTCCGCGGTGGAGCCCCGGCCGTCACCGCCGTGCCCGCCGACCGCCCCGCCGAGGCCGCCGGCCGCGCCGAGCAGCTGGCCGGGCACCCCGAGGTCGGTGCTGATCGACACCGTCCCGGACAGCGTCTGGGTCTCCGACCCGAGCACCTTGGCGACCAGCTGCTCCGACGTCAGCGTCGGCAGGTCGGGCGCGCCGTCGGCGGCCAGCGCCGGGACCAGCCCCACCCCTGCGGCGATCACCGCGACCACCGCCACCGGCACCCCGGCGCGCATCAGGACGCGTCGCCGGGAGCGGTACGGCGCACCGCCGTCCAGATCGTCCCCCGCCGCCTTTTCGTTGGTCATGGCGTCCTCAACTCCTCCGCGAACACGTGTGATTGGCCTTGCCCGTCCATTAGAGGCCGCCGCGGCGCCGCCGTCATCGCCCTGTGGGGCCAGATCGGGTTGACCTTCTTGGGTACGCCGACCCTGAGACGGCCTCAGGGTTGTCTCCACCCGCGGTACCACCGCCTGGCGTAGGGTCGCGCCATGGACGGAACCGCCATGGACGCCAGCACCCCGCCGACCGAGAACGCGATGCGCCGAGCCCTGCGCCGCGCCCGGGACGGCGTCGCCCTCGACACGACCGAGGCCGCCGTGCTGCTCCAGGCCAGAGGCGACGACCTGCTGGACCTCTGTACGAGTGCCGCCAGGGTCCGGGACGCGGGCCTCGAAGCCGCCGGCCGTCCCGGCGTCATCACCTACTCCAAGAGCGTCTTCATCCCGCTCACCCGGCTCTGCCGCGACAAGTGCCACTACTGCACCTTCGTCACCGTCCCCGGCCGGCTGCGCCGGGAGGGCCACGGGATGTACATGTCCCCGGACGAGGTGCTGGACGTGGCCCGCCGGGGCGCCGAACTCGGCTGCAAGGAAGCCCTGATCACGCTCGGCGACAAGCCCGAGGACCGCTGGCCGGAGGCCCGCGAGTGGCTGGACGCGCACGGCTACGACGACACCATCGCCTATGTGCGCGCCATGTCGATCCGCATCCTGGAGGAGACCGGCCTGCTGCCGCACCTCAACCCCGGGGTGCTGAGCTGGACGGACTTCCAGCGGCTCAAGCCCGTCTCCGCCTCCATGGGCATGATGCTGGAGACCACCGCCACCCGGCTGTGGAGCGAGCCCGGCGGCCCGCACCACGGTTCCCCGGACAAGGAGCCGGCCGTCCGGCTGCGGGTGCTGGAGGACGCCGGGCGCAGCTCCGTCCCGTTCACCAGCGGCCTGCTGATCGGCATCGGCGAGACGTACCAGGAGCGCGCCGAGTCGCTGTTCGCGCTGCGCAAGGTCTCCCGCGCCTACCACGGCGTCCAGGAACTGATCCTGCAGAACTTCCGGGCCAAGCCGGACACCGCGATGCGCGGCATGCCGGACGCCGAACTGGACGAACTGGTGGCCACGGTGGCGGTGGCCCGGCACCTGATGGGCCCGGCCGCCTGCCTCCAGGCCCCGCCCAACCTGGTGGACGGCGAGTACGAGCGGCTGATCGCGGCCGGCATCGACGACTGGGGCGGGGTCTCCCCGCTCACCCCGGACCACGTCAACCCCGAGCGCCCCTGGCCGCAGATCGAGCGGCTGGCCGAGCGCTCGGCGGCGGCCGGCTTCGAACTGCGCGAGCGCCTCGCCGTCTACCCCGAGTACGTGCGCCGCGGCGAACCCTGGCTGGACCCGCGGGTGCTGCCGCACGTGCGCGCCCTGGCCGACCCCGCCACCGGCCTGGCCGACCCGGACGCGGTGGTCCGCGGCCTGCCCTGGCAGGAGCCCGAGGACCTGCCGGAGTCGTACGGCCGCACCGACCTGCACGCCACCATCGACACCGAGGGCCGCACCGGCGACCGCCGGGCCGACTTCGAGGACGTGTACGGCGACTGGGAGGTGCTGCGCGAGCAGGTGCTCGCGAAGGGCGCGCCAGAGCGCCTCGCCGGAGACCTGCGGGAGGCCCTCGCGGTGGCCGCCGACGACCCGACCGGACTGACCGACGACCAGGCGCTGGCCCTGTTCCACGCGGACGGCCCGGCCCTGGACGCGCTCTGCCGGATCGCCGACGACGTCCGCCGCGACACGGTCGGGGAGGACGTCACCTACTGCGTCACCCGGAACATCAACTTCACCAACGTCTGCTACACCGGCTGCCGCTTCTGCGCCTTCGCCCAGCGCCGCACCGACGCCGACGCCTACACCCTCTCCCTGGAGCAGGTCGCCGACCGGGCCGCGCAGGCCTGGGAGGTGGGCGCCACCGAGGTCTGCATGCAGGGCGGCATCCACCCGGACCTGCCCGGCACCGCCTACTTCGACATCGCCCGCGCGGTGAAGGAGCGGGTGCCCGGCATCCACGTGCACGCCTTCTCGCCCATGGAGGTCGTCAACGGCGCGACCCGCACCGGGCTGTCGATCCGGGACTGGCTGCAGCGGGCCAAGGAGTCGGGCCTGGACAGCATCCCCGGCACCGCCGCCGAGATCCTGGACGACGAGGTCCGCTGGGTGCTCACCAAGGGCAAGCTGCCGGCCGCCACCTGGGTCGAGGTGGTCACCACCGCGCACGAACTGGGCCTGCGCTCCTCGTCCACGATGATGTACGGGCACGTGGACACCCCGCAGCACTGGCTCGGCCACCTGCGGCTGCTCGCCGGGATCCAGCAACGGACCGGCGGCTTCACCGAGTTCGTGACCCTGCCGTTCATCCACACCAACGCGCCCGTCTACCTGGCCGGCATCGCCCGGCCCGGCCCGAGCGCCCGGGACAACCGCGCGGTGGTCGCGATGGCCCGGCTGCTGCTGCACCCGCACATCCCCAACATCCAGACCAGCTGGGTCAAGCTGGGCGCCGAGGGCGCGGCCGAGATGCTCCGCTCGGGCGCCAACGACCTCGGCGGCACGCTGATGGAGGAGACCATCTCGCGGATGGCCGGCTCGGCGTACGGCAGCTACAAGTCGGTGCGCGACCTCCAGGCGATCGCCGAGGCCGCGGGCCGCCCGCACCGCCAGCGCACCACCACCTACGGCGAGGTGCCGGCCGAGCGGCGGGCCGCGGCGCTGGCCTCGGACGGGCACCTGCCGGAGCTGCTGCCGGTACTGGACTGAGACCCGTGCCGTCCCGGCCGCCGCCCGCACGGCGGCCGGGACGGGGGCACCGAACTCCCGGGGAGGGGCCGATTCGATCGGCTCTTCGAATACAGTGCCAGGGCGCGCTCCCGGCCGAGCGACGCGCGGACCCCACACCCGAGGAAAGGCGCCCCGTCGTGATGCCACTGTGGTCACGCGCCCAGCAGCAGGACTACCGCAGCCGGGTGCGGGGCTGTCTGCTCGGCGGTGCCGTCGGGGACGCGCTCGGCGCCGGCGTCGAGTTCGAGTCGCTGGAGAAGATCCGGGCCCAGCACGGCCCGCAGGGCGTCACCGGCTACGTCCCCGCGTACGGGCGCACCGGCGCCGTCACCGACGACACCCAGCTCAGCCTCTTCACCGTCGACGGGCTGATCCGCGCCCACATCCGGCGCGACACCGGCAGCTGGCACCCGCCCACCGACCTCCACCTGGCCTACCTGCGCTGGGCCGCCACCCAGCGCGACTGGGGCCCGGACGAGCGCCGCCCCGACCTCGGCTGGCTCGGCCGCGAGGAGTGGCTCTACGCCCAGCGCGCCCCCGGACAGGGCTGCCTGCCGGGCCTCAGCGGGGTCCACGCCGAGCGGCTCGGCACCCTGGAGGTCCCCAAGAACCCGCACTCCAAGGCCTGCGGCACGGTGGTGCGGGCGGCGCCCTTCGGGCTGCTCACCACCTGGGAGCCGGGCCTGGTGTTCCAACTCGCGGTGGAGTGCTCGGTGCTCACCCACGGCCACCCCACCGGATACCTCGCGGCGGGCGCGTTCGCGGTGATCGTCCAGTCCGTCGCCCGCGGCGGCACCCTGGAGGAGGGCGTCCACCTGGCGCTCGCGCTGCTCTCCGAGCGGCCGGCGCACGAGGAGACCACCGCCGCGCTGCGGGCCGCCCTGGACGCGGTGCGGGCCGGCGAGCCGTCCGCCGACCGGGTCGAGGCGCTGGGGGAGGGCTGGGTGGCCGAGGAGGCGCTGGCGATCGGCGTCTACTGCGCCCTGGTCGCCCACGACGTGCGCTCGGGCCTGCTGCTCGCGGTCAACCACTCCGGGGACAGCGACTCCACCGGCGCGATCTGCGGCAACCTGCTCGGGGCGCTGCACGGAGACACCGCGCTGCCGCCGGGCCTGCTGGCCGGGCTGGAAGGGCGCGGGGCGATCCTCGAACTCGCCGACGACTTCGTGCTGGAGCTGGTGCACGGCACCGAACTGCACGACCGGCGGACCCCGGAGGGCGCCAACTGGGCCACCCGCTACCCGGTGACGGGCTGAGCGACCCGGGCCCCCGGAACGGGAGTTGCCCGTAGCGCGGGCCGCCGCCGAGGGCGACGGCCACCGCTACGGGCAACTGGTCCGAGTGCGGAACCGGGCGGGAGGATTAGTCCGGGAGGCCGCCGAAGGCGCCGTCCCCCACCGCCGAGGCGAAGGCGTTCCAGGCATCGGCCGAGAAGCGCAGCTGGGGCCCCCTGGGGTCCTTGGAGTCCCGGACGGCCACCTCCCCCGCGCCTGGGACGGCGATCTCCACACAGGCGCCTTGGCCCCCGCTGTGACTGCTCTTGCGCCAACGGGTTCCGTACTCGGACGGGGTGATCATTCGTGGAATTCCTTCTCGATGTCGGCTATCAGCGACCGGCTCTCCGCGACACCGAGTGCGGCCGCTCTCAGGTAGTCGTACAGACCGGTATAGCGGCGCACGTCCGCCTCCTTCTCCAGGTACAGATCGCTCGTCACACCTTCGAAGTAGACAACTGTGGAATCGGCTGACTCCGGGAACTCCAGCAGCGAGAATGTCCCGGTCATGCCGGGATGGGCGCCGTGCGAGAACGGGATCACCTGGATGGTGATGTTCGCGCGCTGGCTGAGCTCCAGCATCTGCTGCAACTGCTGGGCCATCACGGCCTTGCTGCCGACCTCGCGGCGCAGCACCGCCTCGTCTATGACGGTCCACAGGCTGCCCAGCTGGTTCTCGCCGTGGATGCGCTCCTGGCGCTTCATCCGGACCTGCACCCGGCGCTGCACGGCGACCGCGTCGGTGTCCGGCTGGGTGCCCTCGACCACGGCCTGGGCGTAGTGCTCGGTCTGCAGCAGGCCGGGGACGAAGGAGGACTCGTACGCGCGGATCGAGGAGGCCTCGGCCTCCAGTCCGATGTAGACGCTGTACGGGGTCGGCATGTCGTTGAAGTCGTGCCACCACCCGCGCTGGCGCGACTCCTTGGCCATCTCCATCAGGCTGGCGCGCAGCTGGTCGTCGGGCACGTTGTAGACGTCGCAGAGGTCGCGCACATCGCGCTGGCTGATGCTGCGGCGGCCGTTCTCCAGCCGGCTGATCTTCGACTGGGAGACCATCAGCCGGCCGGCGACCTCCTCGGCCGTCATGCCCAGGCCCTCGCGGAGCTTGCGCAGCTCCGAACCGAGGCGCCGGCGGCGCACGGTGGGATTGACGTTGGCGGACACTTCGACCTCCGGCCGGACCTCTGGTGCTCGTTGGAGCGGCAGCCCTCGGAACACTTCGGACATTGGGACCAACCCCCCTGACTTGGAGCAGCATGTCACCTTGGGCCAGGTCGGCGCCGGGGAATCACAGCAGCGCGGTAGCACAGATCATCGGAAAAGCACTTCCGCGAGACAGCGAAAGCCCCCAGGTGGTAATGCGGCTCGGACGACTCGGACAGGTACTGCGGAGGCCGCCCCCGGACCGGCCCGCACCTGCCCCGGCAGGTGCGGGGGCGGGCGGTTGCCGGGCGTCCGGGGACGGCGAAGGGGCGGTCGCCGGGCGACTCGCGTCGCGGGGCGACCGCCCCTCGGTGCTGTTGGTGGTGCCGGTGGTGCCGGTGGCACCGGTGGTGCGTCGGGGCGCTCAGCGCCTTCGGGCGGTGCGAGGGGGACGGTGTGCGCCGCCGGGTGCGCGGCCGGTGGTGTCGGGCGCCGTGGTGGCTGCCCGCCGGGCCGTGCGGACCGCTGCGGCCGTCGAAGCCCTCCAGGACTTCCCGGCCCTCGTGCCCTCCCGGGGTCTGCTGCCCTCCCCGGTTCTGGTGCACCCCCGGGGTCCGGTGCACCCCCGGGGTCCGGTGCCCTCCCGGGTCAGCGGACGCCGACCCGGGAGGCGGGGACCCGCCCGCCCGAACCCCGGCCCGCCGTACGGGCGCCGGGGCGGCCGGCAGCGGCCCCGGAACCCTGGGAAGAACGGTTCTGCTGCGCCGGCAGGCCGTTCTGCACGTCCATCACGGCGTGCGCGACCATCCCGCCCAGCGGGTCGTACCGGATCAGGTCGCGCAACCGCGACCGCGAGGACCGGCCCTCGTTGCCCGGGTACAGGTGCTTGCCCAGCCCGACCGAGTGGGCGAGCGCGGCGAGCGCGGCCGTCCGCGGATCCGGCGGAACACCGGTGCGGATCGCGGTGTCCAGCCGCTGCTTGATCGCGGCGTTGGTGCAGTCGTCGGACGCCTGGTACCGGGTCGTCGGCAGCACCCCGCACACCTGGCCCGGCACGGCCGTGACCATGCCGCAGCGCTCCAGGTGCGCCAAATAGGTCTGCCGCAGCCCCAGCCGGGGCCCGCCGATCCAGTGCGCCGCGCGGACCGGACTGCCGCGTCGGCGCAGCAGTTCCAGTGCGTGGTCAAGGGTCGGGTCGCCGGTCGGTCGTGCGAGCACGACGGCGATCCGGTCTCCCTCCGGTACGATCCGTCCGGCCAGGGACAGCTCGACGAGCTGCGCCCCGGCGAGTCCGAGGTCGAGGGTCTGCGGCTGCGCCGTGGTACCCGTGGTCGGGTCCAAAGCGAGCAGCAAGAGTTCCTCGGGAACAGTTCTGCGGCTCTTGCCCATCCAAGCCTCCCCGCGTGGATGAGAGACAGGGTGACGCCTCTCACACGGGCTTGTCGAGTACGCCTCCGAATCGTGACCTTGCGGTGAAGGTGCGGAACCGGCGGCGGCGGGCCTTGCGTCTGATCGGTGAACAGGCCGCGGCGCGACCGGGTGGCGACAATAAGCGCCGGTCGGGCGGGGTGTGTGCGGCCGGAACGGCCGCCGGTGGCGGAGACTGTACAGGTACACGGGGCGGGGCGTCGGCTTCCCGAAATCGGGTTCGCCGGTGCCCCGCCGGGCGTTGAGGAGGCTGGGATACGTGGGCGAGTCCCCCGACAGGGTGCTGAGGGACGGCGACGAGCGGCAGCGCGACCGCGAGCGCGAACGGACCGGTACGGCGGCGTCGGCCGCCGGGCCGGCCGAGGGCGGCTCCGGTACGGCTGCTGACGGGCCGTCGGCAACGGCCGCCGACGAGGCGACCGCCGAGACCTCCTCCGACACCTCCTCGGACAGCCCCGCGGAGGCCTCCGGCGAGGCGGCCCCGAAGGCGCCCGCCGACGCTCCGGAGGCGGCGCCCAAGGGCGGCTCGACCGTACAGCTCCGCGTCCGGGATGTGGACAGCCGGACGACGATGCTGCGGCTGCCGGTGGACAACAGCACCACCGCGCTGCGGCTGCCCGACGAGCTGGTGAAGGCCGCCGGCAAGGGGAGTTCCGAAGGTGGGGAGGGGGAGAAGGCGACGTCGCCGGAAACCGCGGAGGAGACCGCGCCCGCCGGGCGTCCGGTCGCCGCCGACCCGCGTCTCGCCATGCGGACGGGTGCCACGGCGGCCGGGAAGGCCGGGCGGAAGGCGGCCGAGCCGTCCGGGGAGACCGGCTCCGAGGGCGACTCCGAGGGCGGCCCGGGGTCCTCGGCCGCACCGGCCGGGACCGCGGACGAGGCGGAGAAGGCGGCCGACGAAGCGGCCGACAATGCCGACAACGCTCGTAACACGGACAACTCCCGCAAGGCCGACGGCACCGACGGGGCCGGCGGCGCGGAGCGGACCGGGAAGGCCGAGCAGACCGGCTCCGCCGAGAAGAGCGAGCAGACCGAGAAGACCGGGAAGACCGGGGACGCCGGAACCGAGGACGACCCGGAGGACACCGGGGACCCCGAGGACGCCGAGGACGCCGACGCCGAGGACGCTCCCGCCATCGGCTCCGTGACCCTCGCGCTGACCAGGACCGGGCAGCCCGGTCAGCGGCCGGACCGGGCCGAGAAGCTGGAGAAGCCCGCGCCGCCGCGCGCCTCCGCCGCGGGCACCGCCGCCCCGGCCGGCACCGTGCCGGAGCCGAAGCCCGAGCCGCGTCCGGAGCCCGGGCCCGTTCCCGAGCCGGAGCCGACCCCCGGCCGGACGCCGCTGCCGAAGCCGGCCCCCGTGCCCGCGCCCGTGCCGGCCCCGAAGCCGCTGCCGGAGCCCGACCCGCGGCCGGTGCCGCCGGTCCCGCCGCTGCCCAAGCCCGAGCCGCTGCCCGCACCGGAGCCGCTGCCGTCGCCGGAGAACACCGCCGAGGCGATGGAGGTCCTGGCCTCCCTCAACGCCCGCCCGGTCTCACCGCTGCGGCGCGCCCTCAAGCGGGTGACCATCTGGACGGTCTTCCTCGCCGTGGTGCTCGGCGCGCTCGCGGTGGCCCAGCTGCTGCGCCCGCTGCCCGACCCCAAGCTGAAGATGACCGCCGCGGGCAGCTACAGCTTCTCCGGCGACGTGCTCGACCTCGCCTGGCCGGCCAAGGGCCAGTCCGCCGCCGAGGTGGTCGGCGTCGGCAGCCTCGGCAGCTCGGGCCAGGAGACGCCGTCCTCGATCGCCAGTGTCACCAAGGTGATGAACGCCTACCTGATCCTGCAGAAGTTCCCCCTGAAGAAGGGGGAGAGCGGCCCGAAGATCACCGTCGACAAGCAGGCCGCGCAGGAGTCCGGCAACGTCGACGAGTCCCGGGTGACGCTCACCGAGGGCCAGGTGCTCACCGAGTACCAGGCACTGGAACTGCTGATGCTGCCCTCGGCCAACAACGTGGCCCGGCTGCTCGCCCGCTTCCACTCCGGCTCCGAGGCCGAGTTCGTCAAGCTGATGAACGACACCTCGGCCAAGTTCGGCATGGCCAACACCATCTACGCCGACCCGGCGGGTTTCAGCGCGGACACCAAGTCCACCGCCAAGGACCAGCTGAAGCTGGCCGAGCAGGTCATGCAGGACGAGATCTTCCGGCAGATCGTCTCCACCCCGGAGACCAACTTCAACAACGCGAAGATCTCCAACACCAACAACCTGATCAACCCGAAGACCGGCGTCATCGGCGTCAAGACCGGCTCCAGCACCCCGGCCGGCGGCTGCCTGATGTGGGCCGCCTACAAGGAGATCGGCGGTGTGCAGCGGCTGATCCTCGGCGTCACGCTGGGCCAGCAGGCCACCTCGCCCAACCCGGGCGACGGCATCCTGCCGACCGTGCTGAAGGTCAGCGGCAAGCAGATCCAGGCCGCGCAGAACGGCGTGACCGGCCAGGTCGTGGTGAAGAAGGGGGACGTCGTCGGCTCGGTGGAGGACGGGCTCGGCGGCAAGGTCGCGGTCGTCGCGACCAAGGACCTGGTGGTGGCGGGCTTCCCCGGCATCTCCGGCACGGTCACCCTGGACACCTCGAAGATCGACCACAGGGGGACGGCCGGCATGGAGGTCGGCGTGCTGCGGGTGGGCGCGGGCGACGGC
The DNA here is from genome assembly GCF_042798815.1 of Kitasatospora sp. NPDC057738. Lineage (NCBI taxonomy): Bacteria > Bacillati > Actinomycetota > Actinomycetes > Kitasatosporales > Streptomycetaceae > Kitasatospora > Kitasatospora sp. NPDC057738. The sequence goes on from NZ_JBHVJT010000072.1 coordinate 28,498, forward strand.
AAGGCGGAGGTCCCGGTGGCCCTCCAGTCCGACCTGAACCCGCCGTCCATCCAGTCCCGGCTGCTGCGCACGCTGTGAGCCGTCGAGCCGTCGAGCCGTCGAGCCGCCGAGCCGCTGGGCCGCCGAGTTGCTGAGCCACTGAGCCGCTGAGGCATCGAAGGAGGAAGGGGAGCCGGTCCGCACCGGCTCCCCTTCCTCCTTTTCCTCCTTCTCCGCCGGGGCTAGGCGTCCCGGTCGAGCAGCGCGAGCGTGAGACCGCCGAGCGGCGTCACCCGGTCCGGGTCGCCGTACTGGGCGCGGAGCACCTGCGCCTGGTCCGTGGGCATCGCGCCCAGCGGGTCCTGGGTGTCGCCGAGGACCAGCAGCCAGATCCGGGACACCCCGCCCAGGCAGTCCGCCGGCTGCGGGCAGGGCATCGGCGAGAGCTCCCCGGCGTCGTCGGCGCTCTGCGCGACGAAGACCGGATAGGGGCGCACGTCCGAGGGCAGGTAGTAGTCGACGCCGGGCCAGGCCAGCGCCCAGGACTGGTCGCCCAGCGGGGCCGCCATCCCGTCCCCGGAGCGGTAGCCGGCCGAGATCTCCCGGGCCGCCGCCTTGAACGGCTCCTCCGAGCCGTTGTGCGAGCCCACGTACCGAACCTCGGGCTGCCGCGGCAGCGACGCCACGGCCGGTACCGCGAGCAGCCCGACCGTCAGCAGCCCGGCCGCCGCGACGGCCCCCCGGGGGGCCCGGCCGCGTCGCCGGGCCAGGGCCGCCGCCGCGCCGTACAGCGCCCCGGCGCCGCCGCCGGCCAGCACCGCCCAGGCGGGCACCGTGAACAGCAGGTACCGCCCGAGGAAGTACGAGGTGTCGGTCAGGCGGGACACCAGCCAGACGCCCACCACCGGCAGCTCCGCGAGCAGCAGCGCCTGCCAGGCCCGGATCCGCCGGCCGGGCAGCGCCAGTGCCAGCAGCGCCAGCGGGACGAAGGCGTAGAACACGACGTCCGAGCCGAACAGGCGCTCCCCGAAGTAGGCGAGGCCGCGCAGGGAGGGGGTCGGTATCCAGCCCAGCTGCCGGTCCGACTGCCGGCTGCCCAGCAGCACCACCGGCAGCACCGGCAGCGCCGCCACCGCGACCGCCACCGGGTAGTGCCACAGCAGTCGCCGGTCCGTCTCCGGTCGGGTGCGCCACAGGTGCAGCGCCAGGAGCGCCACCTGCCCGGCGACCGTGCTGAAGGACACCAGGTGCCCGGCGCCGGCCAGCGCCATGGCCACGCAGTACGGCGCCCAGCGCCGCCAGGTCGGCCGCTCCAGCGCCCGCAGCAGGAAGTACGAGGCCGCCGCGATCGCGCAGGTAACCAGCGCGTAGGAGCGCGCCTCCTGGGCGTAGCGGGAGATCTCCGGGGGGACGGAGAACAGCAGTCCGGCCCCGACCGCCGCCACCCTGCTGCCGAACAGCCGCTCGGCGGTGAGCGCCACGAACGCCGCCGCCCCGGCCATCGCCAGCACGGAGGGTATTCGCAGCGAGACCGTCGAGTCGCCGAACACCGCCGTCCAGCCGTGCATCAGCAGGTAGTACGCGCCGTTGCTGGCGTCGACGTGCTGGAGCAGCCGCAGCAGGTCCCCCAGGGAGCGGGTGGCCACCGTCCAGGTCGCCATCTCGTCCCGCCACAGGTCCGGCGTCCCCAGCCGGTACCCGCCCACCGCCAGCATGACCACCGAGGGCCACACCCACACCTGCCCCAACAGCCGGCCCACCGGGTGCACAGCAGGTTTCATCAGGTCCTTCGTCTCCTTAGCGAGGCGTTCCGGGGCGGATCCCACCCTGCCCGGCAGGCTACTTGAACCGCCCTGACGCCCCGTCGGCCGCCCGCACCCCGCCCGCACCCCCTCCGTCACCCCGCGCCCCACCCCTGATCCGGTACGCTGTGAGCGGCCTGGTAGCACCCGGGCCGCGCCTCAGTAGCTCAGGGGATAGAGCACGGCTCTCCTAAAGCCGGTGTCGCAGGTTCGAATCCTGCCTGGGGCACAGCGAACAAGCAGGTCACAGGCCCTCCGCCCACTCCGGGCGGGGGGCCTGCGGCGTTCCCGGGCCCGGCGCCGCCCGCTGGCTCGCCGCCCGCCGCCCGCCGCCGACCGCCGGGTGCGACCGGCGGCGGGCGGACCGGCCGGCGTCAGGGGCGGCGTACCTCTCCGGGAGGAGACGGCGGAGGCCGCCGTGCGCCCACGGTTTGATCATGAAACAGACCTCGTGCCGACGGGGCGCGGCCGCCGCGCTCCTAGGCTCGTCGAGACCCCTGCCGGAGCACCGTTCCCGGTCAGGGCGGACGAGCCGGGGAACCATGACGACCTACCGATACACCGTGGCCGAGCTGCGCGGCCAGCTGCGCCAACTGCTCCTGAGCGGCGCCGCGATCGCCCTGGGGGTGGCCTTCCTGATCGCCTCCGTCAGCGGCAGCGGGGCGCTGGTGGACTCCTACAGCCAGACCGCGGCCGCCGAGGTCGGCCCCGGCGACATCCAGGTGACCGGGAAGCCCGCGGCCGGCGGGCTGGACGCGGCCGCCGCCGAGCGGGTGCGGCAGACCCCCGGGGTGGCCGCGGTGGCCCCTCGGCTGACCGGCAGGAGCGCCGTGCTGGCCGCCGACGGGCGGCCGCTCGACCGGACCGCCGCGGTCAGCGCCGTCGCCGAGGACCCGGCGCTGCGATGGCAACTGCTCAAGGACGGCCGCTGGCCCGCCGGCCCCGGCGAGGTGCTGCTCGACACCGGGACCGCGCACCGGCTGGACGCCGCCGTGGGTGCCGAGGTCCACCTGACCCGGGCCGACGGCACCGCCGCCACCGCCCGGCTGGTCGGCACCCTGGACGAGCGGGGCGCCCCGAGCCTCGCCGGAGCCCCGATCATCGGCGTCCCGGCGAGCGCGGTCGCCGGCTACGCGACCGGCGTCACCACCGACCGACTCGACGTCAGGGCCACCCCCGGCGCCTCCCGGACCGGGACCGTCGACGCCCTGCGCGCCGCCCTCGGCGCCGACGCCCAGGTGCACACCCGCGCGGCCTCGGTCACCGAGGCGACCCGGCAGAGCAGCACCATGTACGGCGTGGTGCTGGTCGCCGCGCTCTCCTTCGTCCTGATCGCGCTCGCGGTGGCGCGGATGGTGGTCGGCAACACCTTCACGGTCGTGCTCGCCCAGCGGACCCGCCAGCTCGCCCTGCTGCGCTGCGTGGGCGCCGACCGGCAGCAGCTGCGCCGGCTGATCCGCCGCCAGGGACTGCTGCTCGGGGCGGGCGCCTCGGCGGCGGGCGTGCTGCTGGGGGTCGCCCTCGGCGCGCTCGGCACGGCCGTGGTCGGCGGGCTCGACCTCGGACCGGTGCACCTGTCGCTGATGCCCTCCCCGCTGACCTGCCTGCTGGCCGGACTGTTCGGCGTGCTGCTGACCCTGCTGGCCGTACGCGGTCCGGCGAAGGCCGCCGCGGCCGTGCCGCCGATCGCCGCGCTCGGCGGCACCCCCGCGCCGGCCGGCGGGGCGGCCAGGGCGCGGGCCGCGGTGTGGACCTCCGGGCTGCTGCTCGCGGGCACGGTGCTGCTGGTGGCCGGGGCGCTGACCCCGCCGCCGCTGTCGCTGCTCGCCGTCACCGTCGGTGCCATCGCCAACTTCTTCGGGGTGCTGCGGCTGTCCCACCGGGTACTGCCCGCGGTCGTCGCCGTACTGGGCCGCCCCGCCCGCAGGCTCGGCGGGACGGCCGGCCGGCTCGCCACCCAGCAGCTGCGGCTCAACCCCGGCCGCACCGGGGCCACCGGCTCGGCGCTGCTGCTCGGCGTGACCGTGATGGTCGGCGCGGTCACCGCGCTCGACATCACCTCGCAGTCGCTGGTGCCCGTGATGTCCGCGCGCCAGCCCGGCGTCTTCTCGGCGGCCGCCACCGGCGGCGGCGCCCTGCCCACCGGGGCACTCGGTGCCCTCGGCGCCGACCACGGGCTGACCGTCACCCCGGTCCGCTCGGCCACCGTCGACCTCGACGGCCGGCCCACCGTGGTCGCCGCCGTCGACCCCACCCGGCTCAACTCCTCGACGGACGACGTGGACCGGGCCCGCGCACTCACCGAGGGCACCGCACTGAGCGGACTCGGCGAGACCGGGGTGCGGCGGGCCGGCGGCGTCGAGCTGAGGCTCCAACCCGGCCGCAGCAGCCTGCCGTTCACCCTGCAGAGCGGCGCCACCCTGCTGGTGACGCCCACGACCCTGGACCGCCTCGCCCCCGGCGCGCCCGTCACCACGGCCTGGATCTCCCCGGCCGCCGGCGACGACCGGCCGACCGCCCGCCGGGCCCTGGACCGCGCCCTCGCCGACCACCCGCAGGTGACCGTCGCCGACACGGCCGCCCAGGCGGACACCCTGCGCTCGCTGCTGGACCGGCTGAAGACCGTCAGCATGGCCCTGCTGTCCTTCTCCGTCGCCATCGCCGGCCTGGGCGTCGCGGCCACCCTGATGCTCAGCATCAGCGAACGCTCCCGCGAGATCGGCATGCTGCGCGCGATCGGGATGTCGCGCGAGCAACTGCGCCGGATGCTCACCCTGGAGGCGCTGCTGCTCTCGCTGGCCGGCGCGCTGGTCGGCACCGGCCTGGGCGTCACCTACGGCTGGGCGGCCGCCCGCTCGATCACCTCGACGCTGGGAACGGTCGGCACCCCGCCGGTCCTGCCGGTGCTGGCCGCCCTGACCCTGACCGTCCTGGTCGGCCTGGCCGCCGCGGTGCTGCCGGCCCGCCGGGTCGGCCGGATGACCGCGGTGGCGGCGATGCGCGCCTCCTGACCGGGCCGTGGCCGGTGCGCCGGAGCCGACCGCGCCCCGTGCCCCGACGCTCCCGGCCGGGGTGGCCGGCCGGGGTGGCCGCCGAGGTGCGTCAGGCCAGGGTGAAGCGGGCTCGGGGGGCCTGCGGGCGGGCGGTGGCGAGGGCGAGGTCGGCGAGGAGGGACTCGGTTTCGCGGGTGCGGCGCAGGACGTCCGGGTCGAGGTCGACGACGACGAGTTCGCGCCGGTCCTCGCTCGCTTCGGCGATCAGCCGGCCGTCCGGGCCCCAGACCGCGCTCCCGCCGCAGGTGTGCCAGCCGCCGGTGCGGCCGATGTGGTTGGCGAGCACCGTGTAGAGGGTGTTGTCGAGCGCGCGGGCCGGGAACCAGGTGCGGGACTCGTGGTGGCCGTGTCCCATGCTGAACAGCGCGCCGACCAGGTACGCGTGGCAGCCGTCGAGCGCGGCGGCCCGGGCGTGCTCGGGGAAGCCGGAGTCGTAGCAGACGCCGAGCCCGAGCCGCCAGCCGTCCAGCTCCAGGGTGCAGCCGGCCGTCCCGGGGCGGTAGTGCTCGCGTTCGGTCATGAACAGGTGCTGCTTGTCGTAGCGGGTGACGAACTCGCCGTCCGGGCCCAGGACGAGGGCGGAGACGCGCAGGTCGGCGCCGTCCCGTACGGCGGCGCCGACGATGGCGGCGGTGCCGGTCTCGCGGCAGGCCTCGGCGATCGGCGTGAGGCGCGGATCGCCGGTCTGGACGGCGTACTTGACGGGGTCGGCGCTGATCAGCTCGGGCTCGTACCCGGAGAGGACCTTCTCCGCGAACAGCACCAGCCGGGCGCCGGCCCGGGCGGCCTCGCGGATCAGTTCGGCGGCCTGGGCGACGTTGGCGGGTATGTCACCGGCCACGGCCTGGGCCTGGACGGTGGCGATCCGCAGCGGGCGCACGGGGTAACCGGCGGGCGCGGCGGAGGAGATGGGGGCGGTGGGGGCGGTGGTGTCGGGCATGGCCGCCACGCTAGCGCGGTGGTCGGCGGTGGTCGGCGGTGGTCGGCGGTGGTCGGCGGTGGTCGGCGGTGGTCGGCGGTGGCCGGGAGCGGGCCGTGGGTTGACGAGGCCTCAGCGGACGGTCTCGTCGGCCCGGCCGGACGGGTCGCCCGGGACCTCCTCCGGCGGGCCGTGCGGCCCGTCCTCGTCCAGCGGGGCGGCCGTGCGCGAGGAGCGCCCGCCCGACACGACGACCCGCTGGACCCGGTCCCTGGTGCGCCAGTTGACCCGCCGTACGTCCCGGGCCAGGGCGCCGGGGCGCCAGACCTGGATCACGGCGGTCACGGTGCCCAGCACGATGCCGGCGGCCAGCCAGCCGGCCAGGACGTCGCTGGGCCAGTGCACCCCGAGCGCGATCCGGGTCCAGCCGATGGTCAGCACCGTGGCCGCCGCCACCAGGCAGGCGGCGGTGCGGCCGCGCCGGCCGACCCGGTACCAGAGCAGGCCGACCAGGACGGCGCAGGTGATCGCCGAGGCCATGGCGTGTCCGGAGGGGAAGGCCGGGCCGTCGGCGTGCGAGACCGGATCGGTGAAGGAGGGGCGGCTGCGGCCGAAGGCCAGCTTCAGCGCCCACTGGGCGCCCCAGCCGACCAGCGCCTGGGCGGCCACCCAGCCGGCCAGCACCCGTGCGCCGATCAACCAGAGCCACCCGGCGGCGATTCCGAGCAGCATCCGCATCGTGACGGTGCCGCCGATGTCCGAGAGCGTCTGCACGGAGGCGGTCCACACCCGGTGTTCCCGGGCGTAGGTGTGCAGTTCGCCGATCCACTCCTGGTCGAAGCGGACCAGCGGGTGCCACTGGCCGGTCACCGGAGCGGCCAGCAGGCCGAACAGTGCGGCACAGCCCAGCGCGAGCGCGGTGTCCCGAAGGAGACTGCGGTTACGCGCAGTGAGGCGGTTCGTGCCGTTGGTCAGGTGCATGACTGACACCTTCCCAGTGTCCCGTGCCGGGCAAGAGCCGGAGTGATAGCGATTCGGCATCGTTTGTGAGGAGGACCTGCGTGTGCCGGGGTGCGTGCGGCCGCGGAAAGCGGGGAACGCGGGGAACGTCGGCGGCCGTTCGCGGGTTCAACGGGTGGGCGGCGGCAGCGTGTCGGTCGAGTGAAGACATCGCTCCCGGGATAGTTGGCCGATGGTACGGGACGCGTCCGACCGGTCACTCAGCGTTCGAGGCCGGGGTGAAAACCGGCAGGATACTGCATCGCCGGGAAGAATCTGAGTGACTTGGGAATGTTGTCCGGATTCTGTTCGTTGGATCGTTACGTGTGTGCCTCCAGGGGCCCGCACTTCTTGCCCTCACGAGGCAGGCAGGCAGACCTCGGCAATACCAGCAAAGGGAGCAAGCATGGCCACCCGTGCCGTCGTTCGCGACAGGGCCGACCGGAGTCGCGCGGCCCGCCCGACCAACCTTGAGGCCGACCGCGACCTGGTCGGCATGTACCTCGACGAGATCGCCAGGACACCCCTGCTCGATGCCGCCGAGGAGGTCGAGCTCTCGCTGCGGATCGAGGCCGGCGTGTACGCCCAGCACCTGATGGACGAGGGCGGACTCCCCGACGGCGTCACGCGCGAGGAGCTGGAGACGGTAGCCGCCGACGCCGAGCGCGCCAAGGACGTCTTCATCCGGTCCAACCTCCGGCTCGTGGTCGCCGTCGCCCGTCGCTACCCGCGCAGCGGCCTGCCGCTGCTGGACCTCATCCAGGAGGGCAACGCGGGCCTGGTGCGCGCCGTCGAGAAGTTCGACTACGCCAAGGGCTTCAAGTTCTCCACGTACGCGACGTGGTGGATCCGGCAGGCGATCACCCGGTCCATCGCCGACCAGTCCCGCACCATCCGGCTGCCCGTGCACCTGGTGGAGGAGCTCGGGCGGATCCGGCGGGTGCAGCGGGAGAAGTCCAAGGAGCTGGGCCGTGAGGCGGAGCCGGCCGAGATAGCGGCCGAGCTGGACACCACCGAGGCCCGGATCAAGGACGTGCTGGACTGGGCGCGCGACCCGGTCAGCCTCAACATGTCGGTCGACGACGAGGGCGAGACCCAGTTCGGTGACCTCGTCGAGGACACCGGGGCCACGTCCCCCGAGGACGCCGTGATGGTCATGCTCCGCCGCGAGGAACTGGACGACCTGATCGGGCGGTTGGACGACCGCACCGCCTCGATCATCCGCTCCCGCTACGGAATGGAGGACGGCCGTGAGCGCACCCTCACCGAGGTGGGCAAGCAGCACGGCCTCACCCGCGAGCGGATCCGCCAGATCGAGAAGCACGCGCTGGCCGAGCTGAAGAAGATCGCCGACCACGCGGGCTTCGAAGCCGCCTGACAGGCCACCCGACAGGCCACCCGGCAGTTGCCGCCTGGCAGGCCGCCCGACAGCCCGTCCGACGGGCCGGCCGGGCCCGCTGGCCGAGCCCTCATCCGGGCCCTGGCGCGGAGCGTTCCGCACCGGGGCCCGAGGCGTGCCGCGGGGCTCTTAGGCTGGAGGGGAGGGACGAGTGGACGGAGTGGACGGCGTGAGCGAGCAGGGGCAGGAAAAGGGCCAGGAGCAGGACCGGGCGCAGGAGCCCCGGGAGGCTGCGGCCGCCAAGGCCCGGCTGGTCTTCCGGGACCCGTTGGACCAGCAGTCCAGCGACGACACCGATGCGGGCTGGGGTGCCCGCCCCGGGGCGGGGGAGGGTGGTGGACGGGGGCTGGACTGGTACCTGAGTCAGCGCCCGCCGCACCACGGGGGCTGAGGAACGGGGACCGGGCGCCGACCGGCACCCGTCGGTCAGCGCAGCGGCGCGACCAGCGCGTCGCGGATCTCGGTCAGCAGGGTGACCTCCTTGGCTTCGAGGTCCGCCGCCTTCTCGGCGAGGGTCTTGCGGTGGGCCGCCAGCTTGTTCATGGGCACGATCAGAACGAAGTAGACGACCGCCGCGGTGATCAGGAACTGGATTGCGGCGCTGAGCACCGATCCCCACAGGATGAGGATTCCGGACGTGACCTCGCCGGTCGGGCTCACCTCGCAGGGCCCCTTGAGGCAGGAACTGTAGGACGCGAGGTCCTTCGTCCCGAAGACGCCGACGAGTGGATTGATCACGCCCTTGACGAAGGCGTTGACGATGTTGGTGAAAGCCGCGCCGATGACCACGGCCACGGCGAGGTCGATGACATTTCCACGCAGCAGGAATTCCTTGAAGCCCTTCATGCCGCCTCGAACGACGAAGTCGCCCCCCGGTTACGGGTGATCTTCCGCAGTCCCGGATTGACAACCCGTCCGGCCCAGCGCGCCCCCCTGGGGCGGCGGCAGACCGGCCCGCGCGGGCCCCAGCGCCAGCGCCGCCGCCACCGCGAGCAGCACCAGGACGGGCACCCCGGCCCGCCGTCGCACCGCACTGCGCCAGCGGTGCCACCCGCCGCACCCGCGCCGGATCGGCGGGAAGCCCGGCAGCTCCTGCCGGGGCGGCACGGCGGGCGCGGGCAGCGGGAGGGGTAGGGGCAGGGAGAAGTTCGCGGTCGTCATCGACGCACCTCCGGAGTGTCGGCGGCCCGGCCCCTCGCGGACCGGATGCCCACACGATGAGCGTTTCCGGCGAACTCGGACAGCAATTTCCCCAGGCCTGTGGACAACCGGGCCCTGTGGACAACTTCGTTCACCCGCACGAGTTGCTCCGGCCCGTCCGGGGTGACGGAAAGCCCATGGGGCCGCAGCGGGGCAAGAAGGGGAGGAGGGGGGAAGCGGGGGAAGAGGGGAAAGCGGGGAGGCCGACGGCCGGAGCCGACGGGAACGCGGAAAGGCCCGCCGTCCCCGCGTGGAAGCGGGGCCGACGGGCCTCTCCGAGGTCTGCGGGCCGTCCCGGGCCGATGGCCCGGTGCCGAGGTCAGCTCGCGGCGGGAGCCGGGCTGGACGACGACGAGGAGCCGGAGCTCGACGACGAGGACGAAGCCGAGGAGGACGTGGACGTGGCGGACGACGTCGAGGGGGTCGACGACGACCCGGCGCCCACCGTGCTGCTGGAGGACGAGCGGCTGTCGGTCCGGTAGAAGCCGGAGCCCTTGAACACGACGCCCACGGCCGAGAAGACCTTGCGGAGTCGTCCCTGGCAGTCGGGGCACGTGGTCAGCGCCTCGTCGGTGAACTTCTGCACCGCCTCCAGGCCGTTGCCGCACTCGGTGCACTGGTACTGGTACGTGGGCACTTGTCTTCCTCCTGGCACTCTCGCCTGATGAGTGCTAACGATGGTCAATGATGCGGCATTCCGCGGGATCAGTCCAGCGACTCCGGTGTGAGATGGGCCGGGCCCGGCCACCGGACCGCCTCCCGCTCAGCCCTTGGCCGCGCCCACCAGCCGTCCGGCACCGCCGTGCTCCGCCGGGACGTCGCCCGAACCCCGGGCCGGAGCGGTGCCCGCGACGGCCGCCCCGGGTCCCGGTGCCACCAGCAGGTGCCGCAGCGAGAGCAGCACGATCAGCCCCAGTCCGGCCCCGGCCACCGGCACCAGGAACCCGGTCGAGGGCCCGTGCCCGTCGATAAGCCGGCCCGCCGCCATCGAGCCGACGGCCAGCCCCAGCCCGATCGCGCCGGTCAGCCAGGTGAAGGCCTCCGTCTTGGCCCCGTCCGCGACCAGCGTCTCGACCAGGGTGTAGCCGCTGATCAGGGTCGGCGCGATGGCCAGTCCGCAGACCAGCCCGGCGACGGTCAGCGCGACCAGGTTGGGCATCGCCCACAGCACCGAGCAGCCCAGCACCAGCAGGGTGTAGCTGATCAGCATCCGCTGCTGCACCGGCCGCCGCCAGGCGATCACGCCGTACAGCACGCCGGCCAGCATCGAGCCGCCGGCGAAGATCCCGTACACGGTGCCGCCGGCGTCGTGCTGCCCGACCGAGTCGGCGAAGGCGTTCACCGACACCTGCATGCCGCCGAACACCGCGCCGACCCCGAGGAAGGTCCCGGCCAGCAGGCGGACGCCGGGGGAGGCGAGCGCCGAGGCGCGCTTGGTGCCGGGCTGCGGCACGATCCGGGCCGGGGCGGTGCGCCGCTGGGCGGCGAAGGCCAGGCCGCCGACGAGGGTCAGCGCGGCCTCGGCGACCAGGGCGGTGGCCGGGTTGGCGAGGGCGGCGATGCCGGAGGCCAGGATCGGGCCGATCACGAAGGTGAACTCGTCCGTCACGGACTCGAAGGCGAAGGCGGTGCTCACCCGGGCCGCGGAGGCGTCGGAGGCGCCGTCCGCGGTGAACGTGGCCACCCAGCGGGCCCGGACCATCGCGCCGACCTGCGGAACGCTCGCACCGGCCGGGACGGCGGCCAGGAACAGGCTCCAGGCGGGCGCGTGACCGAGCGCGAGCGCGATCAGCGCGCCGACCGCGGCCGCGTGCACCAGGACGGTCGGGACGAGCACCGCGGCCTGGCCGTAGCGGTCCGCGAGCCGCCCGGTCTGCGGCCCGACCAGGGCCTGGGCGACGGCGGCGACCGCGGTGACCGTACCGGCGGTGCCGTACGAGCCGTGGGTCCGGGTGACGAGCAGCAGGATGCCCATGCTGAGCATCGCGTACGGCAGCCGCGCGACGAGGGCGGGGGACAGGAACGTCCAGGCCCCGGGCGTGCGCAGCAGCTCGCCGTACCCGACGCGGGCGGGGGCCGGAGCTGCGGGGGTGGCCGCGTGGTCCGCGGCGGTGTCGACCGTTCGGCGCGCCGTCACGGTCGGTCCTTCCTGCTGCCTGGTAGCGCGGCAGGGCATGGTGTGGCCCCGACGGCGCCGAGAGTCGTCCTCTCGCGCGTCGACCGGGGTAGATACCGGGCCGGTCCGGCGTGGTGGCCGGGAGCCGGACCGCGGCCGCCGAGCGGTCGCGCCAACTCTGCGTCAGGCAGAAATTGGGGGTGGTCTAGCGGTGGTTATACGGATGATCGAACCATCGTATCAGTTACGCGCGTAGATACCCTCGGCCGACCCTCGGCCGACCCAGGCCCCTCCGGCCTGCCCCAGCCGTGACGGGCCGGAGGAGCCGGGCGGGCCGGGCGAGCCGGAGCGGCCGTGACGGCCCGCCCCAGCCGGTTTCGAGCAGTGAAGGGGCCGAGCCGAGCCGACCCCCGCGCTCACCGCCCGTTCAGCCACCCCGCGAGCTTGCCGCCCTTGTCCACGGCCCGCAGCCGCCGCTCCGCCGCCTCGCCGACCTCGTCCGTGGTGACCACCAGCAGTTCGTCCCCGCCGCGCAGCACCGTCGCCTTGTCCGGCACGAAGGAGTTCCCCTCCCGCACGACCAGGGTGACAGCGGCCCCCTTGGGCAGCCGCAGTTCGCTGATCTCCACGCCCGACATCTTCGAGGTGGGGGAGAGCGCGACCGACAGCAGGTGCCCGTGCAGCTTCTCCAGCGGGGCGGACTCGATGCCCAGGTCCTGGCCCATGTCGCCCTCGTCGATCCGCAGCCGCTTGGCCACCCACGGCAGGGTCGGCCCCTGGAGGAGGGTGAAGACGACGACGAGGATGAAGACGATGTTGAAGACGTCCTCGGCCCGGTGCGCGCCGGACACCACCGGGATGGTGGCCAGCACGATGGGCACCGCCCCGCGCAGTCCGGCCCAGCTCAGCAGCGCCTGCTCGCGGGCCGGCACCTTGAACGGGGTGAGCGAGACCATCACCGACAGCGGTCGTGCCAGGAACACCAGCACTCCGCCGATCACCAGCGCGGGCACCACCGCGTCGCCCATGGTCTCGGGCGTGACGAGCAGCCCGAGCAGCACGAACATGCCGATCTGCCCGATCCATGCCAGTCCGTCGGCGAAGCCCCGGACGGCGGGGCCGTGCGGCAGCTTGGAGTTCCCGAGTATCACCGCGCTGATGTAGACGGCGAGGAAGCCGGAGCCGTGCAGCAGCGCGCCGCCGGCGTACGCGAGCACGGTGAGCGCCATCACGGCGATCGGGTAGAGGCCCGAGGAGGGCAGTGCGACGTGCTTGAGCCCGTAGGAGCCCATCTTTCCGACGGCGAGGCCCACCGCGGCGCCGATCGCCAGTTCGGCGGCGATCGTGCCGATCAGGACGTACCAGGTGTCCAGTTCCCCGGTGGTGGCGAAGGCGACGACCAGGATGACCACGGGCGCGTCGTTGAAGCCGGACTCGGCCTCCAGCAGGCCGGTGAGCCGGTGCGGCAGCGGGACCATCCGCAGCACGGAGAAGACGGCGGCCGCGTCGGTCGAGGAGACGATGGCGCCCAGCAGCAGTGAGGTGCGCCAGTCCAGGCCGACCAGCCAGTGCGCGCCGGCGGCGGTGGCGAAGACACTGATGCCGACGCCGACGGTGGCGAGCACGGTCGCGGCCGGCATGACCGGCTTGATCTCCCGCCAGCTGGTCTTGAGGCCGCCCTCGGCGAGGATCACCACGAGTGCCGCGTAGCCGAGCACCTGGGTGAGCTCGGCGTTGTTGAACGTGACGCCGATCCCGTTCTGTCCCAGCGCCACGCCGATCCCGAGATAGATCAGCAGGCTGGGCAGCCCTGATCGGGTGGAGAGGCGGACGGCGCCCACCGCGAACAGCAGGATCACGGAGGACTCAAGCAGGAGCTGGTTCAGATGGGAGACGTTCACGCAGGGGCACCTCGGGCAGGCATGGGCGGGCGGGGTGTCTGGTGGTGCTGTGGGGTGACCCGTTAAGAAGTCGTCAATGCTCCTCTTGCGGATCGTTACGCAGTCTAACATTTTGCCATATCTTTAGCTTGGTCCCCCGTTCACGGTGCCCGGCCGACTCGGCCTAATGTGGTGCCCTGTCACGGCCGCAGGCCCTGGACACGCCCGCCCGCCCCGAAGTCAGGACCGCAAGGACCCAGATGCCCCGCTCGAAGAAGTTCCGGCGCGCCCGTCTGATCGTGATCGTGCTGGTCGTGCTGCTGGTGGCCGGCACCGGCTACGGCGGCTACCGCGGGGTCTCCGCGGTCCGCGCCTCCTTCCCGGAGGTCGACGGCAGCGTCAAGGTGCCGGGCCTGAGCGCGCCCGTCGACGTCAAGCGGGACGCCAACGGCATCCCGCAGCTGTACGCCGACACCGACGAGGACCTTTTCCGTGCCCAGGGCTACGTCCAGGCGCAGGACCGTTTCTGGGAGATGGACGTCCGCCGGCACATCACGGCCGGCCGGCTCTCCGAGATGTTCGGCGACGGCCAGGTCGACACCGACGCGTTCATCCGCACCATGGGCTGGCGGCAGGTGGCGCAGAAGGAGTTCGACACCAAGCTGTCGCCGGAGACCAAGAAGCACCTCCAGGCCTACTCGGACGGCGTGAACGCGTGGCTCGCCGAGCACCCCGGCGGCGCGAAGGCCTCGCTGGAGTACGGCCTGCTCGGCGTCGTCAACGGCGGCTACCGGCCCGAGCAGTGGTCCCCGGTCGACTCGGTGGCCTGGCTCAAGGCGATGGCCTGGAACCTCTCCGGGAACCTCCAGGAGGAGATCGACCGCTCGCTGCTGGCCCAGGACTTCGGCCCCGACAAGATCGCCGAGCTGTACCCGGACTATCCGTACGCCCGCAACGGCACCATCGTGAAGACCGGCGCCGTGACCGGCGACAACTACCGTCCCGCCGACGGCTCCCCGCTGTCCGGGACGGCCGCCGGAACGGCCGCCACCGCCCAGGGCGCGGCGGCCACCAAGGCGATGCTGCAGGGCCTGACCGACCGGGTCGACTCGATGCCGCAGCTGCTCGGCCGCCCCGGCCAGGGCATCGGCTCCAACTCCTGGGTGGTCGCCGGCTCGCACACCACCACCGGCAAGCCGCTGCTGGCCAACGACCCGCACCTCGGCCCCGGCCTGCCCTCGGTCTGGTACCAGATGGGCCTGCACTGCCGGACCGCCTCCCCGGCCTGCCAGTTCGACGTCTCCGGCTTCACCTTCGCGGGCATGCCCGGCGTGATCATCGGACACAACAAGGACATCGCCTGGGGCTTCACCAACCTCGGCGCCGACGTCACCGACCTCTACCTGGAGAAGGTCACCGGCCCGGAGACCTACCAGGTGGACGGCAAGGACGTGAAGTTCGACCTCCGCAAGGAGACCATCAAGGTCGCCGGCGGGGAGGACCGCACCATCACCGTCCGCACCACCCAGACCGGCGCCCCGCTGATCTCCGACCAGAGCAGCGAGCAGCAGAACGTCGGCAAGTACGCACCCAACGGCCAGTCCGCCCCGGACCGCGGCACCAGCGGCTACGGCGTCGCCCTGCAGTGGACGGCGCTCAGCCCCGGCAAGACCATGGACGCCGTCTTCGAACTGGACAAGGCGAAGAACTGGGACGAGTTCCGCGCCGCCGCCAAGGACTTCACCGTCCCCGCGCAGAACCTGATCTACGCCGACGCCAAGAACATCGGCTACCAGGCCCCGGGCAGCATCCCGGTCCGCGGCAAGGGCGACGGCACCCTCCCCTCGCCGGGCTGGGACTCCGCGTACCAGTGGAAGGACCCGATCCCCTTCACCGCGCTGCCCTGGAGCCTCAACCCCTCGGCCGGCTACATCGTCACCGCCAACCAGGCCGTGGTGGACCCGAGCTACAAGTACAACCTGACCAAGGACTGGGAGTACGGCACCCGCGCCAAGGAGATCACCGACCAGATCGAGGGCCTGCTCAAGAACAACGGCAAGATCTCGCCGGACGACATGCAGACCCTCCAGCTGGACAACACCAGCGTGATGGCCAAGACGCTCGTCCCGCTGCTGCTCAAGCAGCCGATCAGCGACCCGTACGTGCGCGAGGCCCAGGACCTGCTGAAGGACTGGAACTTCCACCAGGACGCCGACTCGGCCGCCGCCGCCTACTACAACGGCGTCTGGCGCCAGCTGCTGATCCTGGCCTTCGGCCAGAAGTTCCCGGCCGACCTGCGGGCCAAGGACAACTGCCTGCTGGTCCGCCAGCAGGACGACCCGACCAAGCCGGACAGCTCCACCAAGATCGTCACCGAGTGCGGCACCCGCGAGCCGGGCAAGGCCCAGCCGGACGGCGGCGACCGCTGGACCGAGGTGGTCCGCCAGCAGCTGGAGAAGCCCGACAGCTCGTGGTGGACGTACATCGACGACCAGCACAAGGAGCAGAAGGGCCTGAACAACCTGCTCCAGGAGGCGATGAAGAACGCCCGCCAGGAGCTGACCTCGCTGCTCAGCAAGGACGTCTCCACCTGGAGCTGGGGCCGCCTGCACAAGCTGGAGCTGCGCGAGCAGACCCTCGGCACCGACAACTCCTCGATCGCCTCCGGCGCGGTGCACAAGCTGCTCAACCGCGGCCCGTACCGGCTCTCCGGCGGCTCGGCGGCGGTCGACGCGGCCGGCTGGAACGCGGCGGCCGGCTACCAGGTGGACTGGATCCCGTCGATGCGCATGGTGGTCGACCTGAACGACCTCGACTCCTCGCGCTGGATCAACGTCGGCGGCGCCTCCGGCCACGCCTTCCACGACAACTACAACGACCAGACCGACCTCTGGCTCAAGGGCAAGCTGCTGACCTGGTCCTACTCGCCCGACGCGGTCGAGAAGGCCACCAAGCACAAGCTGGTCCTCACCACCGGCTGACGCCCGGGCGGCCCGGCCACCGGCGGCCCCGTTCCCCCCGAGGGAGCGGGGCCGCCGCCGTTCTCACCCCAGCCTGCGCACCCCCGAGGGCAGCACCGCCAGGTCCACCGGCCGGTCGTGCGGCTCGGCCGGCACCCGCTCCAGCAGCTCGTGCTCGTACAGCAGCACCGCCAGCACCGGCCGCGCGCCCGCCCGCGCCAGCCGGGCCAGCACCCGGTCGTAGCTGCCGCCGCCCCGGCCCAGCCGCAGCCCGGAGCGGTCCACCGCCAGGCCCGGCAGCAGCACCACCGCGGCCCCCGTCACCGCCTGCGGCCCGAGCCGCGGGCCGACCGGCTCCAGCAGCCCGCGTCCGGCCGGGGCCAGCGCGTCGGGCCCCGCGTACTCGGCCCAGTCCAGGTCGTTGTCCGCCAGCAGCACCGGCAGCAGCACCCGCACCCCGCGCGCCCGCAGCGCGTCCAGCAGCGGCCGCGTCCCGGGCTCGGCGCCCACCGAGACGTAGGCGGCCACCGTGGCGCCCGCGGCGGCCAGCTCCCCGGCGTGCGCGGCCAGCGCGCCGGCGGCCTCCGCGCGCTCCTCGGCGGCCAGTTCGCGCCGTTGCGTCAACAGCCGTGTCCTGAGGCCGCTCTTCTCGTTGGGCATCCGATCCTCGTTCATCCGATCCTCCTGGCCTGCGCACCGTCGACGCGCAGAGCCTGACACGCGAAAGGGCACCCCCCATTGACCACCCCGCTGCTGGTCCAGGCCCTGGCCGCACTGAGCGTCCCCGCACTGGCCGGCGCCACCGCCCTCGGACTGCGCGGACGGCGGGAGCGGGCCGGGGCCGCCGCCGGGGCCCAGCGGCTGCGCGGGCGGATCGCCGAACTGGAGGAGCGCTGCGCCGAGCTGGAGCGCACCGCCTCCTGCGACCCGCTCACCGGTGTGTGGAACTACCGCCACCTCCAGCTCACCCTGGACCGGGAGATCGAACGGGCCCGCCGCGCCGAGCACACCGAGCAGGCCGACGGCCCGCGCCCGCTCGCCGTGCTGATGCTGGCCATCACCGGCTTCGACGCGGTCGTCGCCGAGCACGGCCGGGGCCGGGCGGGCGCGGTGCTGCGCGACCTCGCCCAGCGGCTCGCGATGGAGATCCGCCGGGCCGACACCCTCGGCCGCTACGGCGGCGAGGAGTTCCTGGTGGTGCTGCCGGACACCGGGGCCGAGGGCGCCGCGCAGGTCGCCGAGCGGCTGGTCTGGTCGGTCCGCCGGCACCTGCTGCTGGACTGGTCCTCCGGCCCGCGCGAGTCCCGCCAAGCCGCCGGCAACGGCCTGACCGCCGCCGCCGGCATCGCCGTGCTGCCCGAGGACGGCACCCACGCGGCCGTCCTGCTGCGCGCCGCCGACTCCGCGCTCGCCGCGGCCCGGGCGGCCGGCGGCGACTGCTGGCGGCTCTCGTCCCGGCAACTCGGGGAACCCGACCGCCCGGGAACCGATGGCCCCCGAACCGACCGTTCCGAGCAGGCCGGTTGCCCGTCCGATCACGGACCGGATGCCGAACGTGACCGTTCGGGAAAGGCGGGTAGTCTGTCGGCCTGTGTCGGCCGGGACCCCCTCGCCCAGCCGGTCGCGACCCATACGCCAGCCACTGTGGCCGGGCCCCGCGACGTGCTGTCCTAGCCGCCGCCTGCGCTCGGCCGGGCGAAAACGTGCCTGAGTAAGGTAAACGCATGACGACGACCAACTCCCGAGTTCCGGTAACCAAGGCCGTGGTACCCGCGGCCGGACTGGGCACCCGCTTCCTCCCGGCGACCAAGGCCACCCCGAAGGAGATGCTCCCGGTCGTCGACAAGCCGGCGATCCAGTACGTCGTGGAGGAGGCCTCCGCCGCGGGCCTGTCCGACATACTGATGGTCACCGGCCGCAACAAGCGCGCCCTGGAGGACCACTTCGACCGCGCCTACGAGCTGGAGGAGCTGCTGGTCCGCAAGGGCGACGAGCAGCGCCTGGCCCGGGTGCGCGAGTCCGTCGAGCTGGCCAACATGCACTACGTCCGCCAGGGCGACCCGAAGGGCCTCGGCCACGCCGTCTCGGTCGCCGAGCAGCACGTCGCCGGCCAGCCCTTCGCCGTCCTGCTCGGCGACGACCTGATCGACCCGCGCGACCCGCTGCTCTCCCGGATGATCGAGGTGCAGCAGCAGCTCGGCGGCTCGGTCGTCGCCCTGATGGAGGTCGACCCCTCCCAGATCCACCTCTACGGCTGCGCCGCCGTCAAGGCGAACGGCTTCGGCGAGGACGTCTTCCAGGTGACCGACCTGGTCGAGAAGCCCGAGCCCGGCGAGGCCCCGTCCGCCTACGCCGTGATCGGCCGCTACGTCCTCGACCCGCTGGTCTTCGACGTGCTGCGGGAGACCCCGCCCGGCCGCGGCGGCGAGATCCAGCTGACCGACGCCCTGCGCGAGCTGACCAACCGCGAGGCCGCGGACGGCGGCCAGGTGCACGGCGTGCTCTTCAAGGGCCGTCGCTACGACACCGGCGACCGCGCCGACTACCTGCGCGCTATCGTCCGTCTGGCCGCCGAACGCGAGGACCTGGGCCCGGAGTTCCGCTCCTGGCTGCGGGAGTTCGTCGGCTCCGAGATGCAGGCCTGACGCAGGACCGACCACGACAGAGAGCGAGCCGCCGATGACCGGGTCCACCGAGCCCAGCACCACGCCCAGCGCCTGCTGCGACGCCGGAGCGGACCCGGCCCCGGCGGCCCCCCGCCTCTGGACGGTGGACGAGCACCTCGCCGACGTGCTGGCCGCGGTCGGCCCGCTGCCCGCGATCGAGCTCCAGCTGCTCGACGCCCAGGGCTGCCGGCTCGACGAGGACGTGATCGCCGACGGCGACCTGCCGCCCTTCGACAACAGCTCGATGGACGGTTACGCGGTCCGCACCGCCGACACCGAGGGCGCCACCGACACCTACCCGTCGGTGCTCTCGGTGGTCGGCGACATCGCGGCCGGCGCCGACGAACTGCCCAGGGTCGGCCCCGGCCAGGCCGCCCGGATCATGACCGGAGCCCCGCTGCCGCCCGGCGCCCGGGCCGTCGCCCCGGTCGAGTGGACCGACGGCGGCACCGGCACCGGGGTGGCCGCCGCCGCGATGACCGCGCCGGTCCCGGACGAGGAGGTCCGGGTCCTGCGCCCGGTCGCCGAGGGCGCGCACATCCGCCGCCGCGGCAGCGACGTCACGGCCGGCACCCGGGTGCTGGAGGCCGGCACCCGGCT
Organism: Kitasatospora sp. NPDC057738; assembly: GCF_042798815.1. Classification (NCBI taxonomy): domain Bacteria; kingdom Bacillati; phylum Actinomycetota; class Actinomycetes; order Kitasatosporales; family Streptomycetaceae; genus Kitasatospora; species Kitasatospora sp. NPDC057738. Next base: position 48,071 of record NZ_JBHVJT010000072.1, read on the forward strand.
CGGTCCCGCCCAGCTCGGCCTGCTCGCCGCGATCGGCCGGCCCACCGTGAAGGTCCGCCCGCGGCCCCGGGTCGTGGTGCTGTCCACCGGCAGCGAGCTGGTCCAGCCCGGCGAGCCGGTCGGCCCCGGGCAGATCGCCGACTCCAACAGCTTCACCCTCACCGCGGCCGCCCAGGAGGCCGGCGCCATCGCCTACCGGGTCGGCGCCGTCCCGGACGAGGCCGAGCGGCTGCGCGCCGTCCTGGAGGACCAGCTCGGCCGGGCCGACCTGATCGTCACCAGCGGCGGGGTCAGCGTCGGCGCGTACGACGTGGTCAAGGAGGTCTTCGAGTCCTACGGGGGCGTCGACTTCCGGCGCCTGCGGATGCAGCCCGGCAAGCCGCAAGGCTTCGGCCGGATCGGCGGCGCGGCCGGGGTGCCGCTGCTCGCCCTGCCCGGCAACCCGGTGAGCGCCTACATCTCCTTCGAGCTCTTCGTCCGTCCGGTCATCCGCACCATGCTCGGCGCCGCGCAGGTGCACCGCCCGGTCGTCCGCGCGCTCTGCCCGGCGGCGCTGCGCTCCCCGGCGGGCCGGCGGCAGTTCCTGCGCGGCCGCTACTCGGCGGCGGACGGCACGGTGGAGCCGGTGGGCGGCGCCGGGTCGCACCTGGTCGGCGCGCTGGCCCGGGCGAACTGCCTGATCACCGTCCCCGAGGACACCACCGCGCTGCCGGCCGGCAGCGAGGTGGACGTGGTGTTGCTGGACTCCTGATCGGCTCCCCGGACCGGGGAACGGTACGGTAGCGCGGTATTCGACCTGCGCGCCCCTGGAGTTCCCCGTGACGACACCTCCCCCCGGCGACCGCCTCACCCACGTCGACGACCAGGGCGCCGCCCGGATGGTCGACGTCTCCGAGAAGGCCACCACCGCGCGCACCGCGGTGGCGGCCGGCCGGGTGCGGGTCTCCCCGCAGGTGGTCGAGCTGCTGCGCGGCGAGGGCGTGCCCAAGGGCGACGCCCTCGCGGTGGCCCGGATCGCCGGGATCATGGGCGCCAAGAAGACCCCGGACCTGATCCCGCTCTGCCACCCGATCGCGGTCTCCGGCGTCAAGGTCGACCTCGCCGTCGCGGACGACGCGGTCGAGATCACCGCCACCGTGCGGACCGCCGACCGCACCGGCGTCGAGATGGAGGCGCTGACCGCCGTCGCGGTGGCCGGGCTGACCGTCGTCGACATGGTCAAGGCGGTGGACAAGGGTGCCACGATCGAGTCCGTCCGGGTGCTGAGCAAGACCGGCGGCAAGAGCGGCGACTGGTTCGCGCCGGAGGTGGACGCGTGACGGCGCCGGCCGGCGCGGTGCCCGCCGGGAGGGCGCTGGCCGTCACGGTGTCCAACCGGGCCTCGGCCGGGGTCTACGCGGACCGCGGCGGCCCGCTGCTGGTGGCCGGCCTGACCGCGATGGGCTTCACCGCCGACGGCCCCCGGGTCGTCCCGGACGGCGAGCCGGTGGAGGCCGTGCTGCGGGAGGCCGTCGCGGCCGGTTACGACGTGGTGCTGACCACCGGCGGCACCGGCATCTCGCCGATGGACCTCACCCCCGAGATGACCGCCCGGGTGATCGACCGGGCGGTCCCCGGCATCGCCGAGGCCATCCGTGCGTACGGCCGGGAGAAGGTGCCGACCTCGGCGCTCTCCCGCGGGCTCGCCGGGCTCGCCGGACGTACCCTGATCGTCAACCTGCCGGGCTCGACCGGCGGCGTCAGGGACGGCCTGGCCGTCCTGGAGCCGCTGCTCGCCCACGCCGTCGACCAGCTCGGCGGCGGGGACCACCCCCGGCCCGACGCCCCAGCGACCGGGGCTCCAGCATCCAGGAGCGGGCACTGAACGCCGGCTGGCCGGTAGAACTCCACGAGGGGGACGTCGTGCTGCGCCCCATCCGGGCGCGCGACCAGCGCGAGTGGCAGGAGGTGAGCCGCCGCAACCGGGACTGGCTGCGCCGCTGGGAGGCCACCGTGCCGCCCGGCCCGGCGGGTCGGGTGAGCGGCCCCCGGCCGACGTACCGGCAGATGGTCCGCTTCCTGCGCGGCGAGGCCTCGGCCGGCCGGATGCTGCCCTTCGTCGTGCTCCACAAGGGCCGCCTGGTCGGCCAGTTGACCGTCGGCGGGATCACCTGGGGCTCGATGTGCTCGGCGAACATCGGGTACTGGGTGGACGAGGACGTGGCCGGCCGCGGCATCATCCCGACCGCCGTGGCGCTTTCGGTGAACCACTGCTTCCGTACGCTCGGGCTGCACCGGATCGAGGTCTGCATCCGCCCGGAGAACGTCCCGAGCCGGCGCGTGGTGGAAAAGCTCGGCTTCCGCTCGGAGGGAATCCGGCCGCGCTATCTCCACATCGACGGCGACTGGCGCGACCACCTCGTCTACGCGCTGACCGACGAGGAGGTCCCGGAGGGGATGCTGGAGCGCTGGCGGGCGCTCAGTTCCGGGCGCGAGCGCAGTAATTGAATACATGTTCGAAAGAAATATCGATATGGCATCGGAGGGGCACCGGACCCCCACAAATAGCGGCAAAATAGTCGGAGAATCAGCTTGATCACACGACACGCCGCGCCAAATTGCTGCCAGGCCTTCCCCGGCGCCCGTACGGTGTGAATCGTGAGCAGTAGCGGCCTTATCTACGCCGTCATCGTAGGGGCCTGGGCCGCCTATCTGGTGCCGATGTGGCTCCGCAGGCAGGACGAACTCAACGAGGCGCGCCCGACGGAACGCTTCAGCACCGCCATCCGCCTGCTGGCCGGGCGTTCGGGGCTGGAACGGCGGGCGGCCCGGGCCCTGGGCGACGAACCGCGTGACGGCGAACAGAGCGACGACGGTCCTCCCGAACGGGACGGGACCTCCTCCGGCGACCCCGCGCGGGAGCCCGAACCCCCGGTTCGGCGCCCGGCCGAACGGCCGGCCCCCGAGCCGCGGGCCGGCACCGAACGCCGGGCGCGGCTGCTGGCCCGCCGGCGCCGGATGGTCACCGCCCTCTTCTTCTCCTTCGCGCTCGGCGCGGTGGTCGCCGCGGTGGCCGGACTGGCCTTCCTCTGGGTCCCGGCGGTCCCGGCGGTCCTCCTCACCGTGTACATCGGCCACCTGCGCAAGCTGGAGCGCCAGCGGTACGAGGTGAAGCTCGACCGGGTCCGGGCCGCCCAGGCGGCCGAGCGGCTGCGCAAGCGCGAGCAGCAGCGCGCCGAGGCCGCGGCGCCCGGCGCCGCCCC
>NZ_JBHVJT010000073.1:0-51043 GCF_042798815.1 Kitasatospora sp. NPDC057738
GTCCTGCGGGGGCCGCGGCCGTGCCCGGGCTCAGTGCCCGTTGACGTCCACCACCTCGACGCCGCGGATGTTCCGCTCGATCTCCTCCGTCGGCAGCGCGATCGCCAGCGCCCAGTAGTAGACGACCAGCGAGAACACCACCACGACCACGATGTCCCACCACAGCGGCAGGTTCCCCTTGGCGCCCGCGCCGAAGGTGCCCTGCCAGGAGGTCAGGCCCATGCCGAGCAGGTAGACCGGCAGCCACTGCCCGGCCCGGAAGTCCATCCGGGGCGCGTTCGGCAGCCCCTTGGAGCGCGCGTACCAGGAGTACCCGCCGAGCAGCGCGTAGCCGATCACGATCGCCAGGCCCAGGCGCCACAGGGTGTCCCAGCCGGACCAGTAGATGACCAGGCTCGCCACCACGAAGGCCAGCGGCGAGATCACCGAGCCGCCGGGCAGGTGGTACGAGCGCTCCATCTTCGGCAGCCGCTTGCGCAGCACCCCGAAGGCCAGCGGGGCGCCCGCGTACATCAGCACCACCGCCGAGGTGATGAAGCCGACCAGCCGCTGCCAGCTCGGGAAGGGCAGGAAGCAGATCACCCCGGCCACCCAGGCGATGAGCAGGCCCAGCCAGGGCACCGCGCGCTTGTCGGTGGACTGCAGCACCTGCGGCGCGTAGCCGTTGCGGCTCAGGCCGTAGGTGACCCGGGAGCTGGAGGTGATGTAGACCAGTCCGGTGCCGGCCGGCGAGATGACCGCGTCGATGAACAGCACGGTGGCCAGCCAGCCCAGGCCGATCAGGGTCGCCAGGCCGGCGAACGGTCCGCTGATCCCGGGGTAGTCGAGGGTGCTCCAGCCCTGGGCGAAGGTCTCCGGCGGCAGTGCGCCGATGAACACCACCTGGAGCATCACGTAGACGATGGTGCCGACCACCACCGAGCCGAGCACCGCGCGGGGGATGTCCCGGCGCGGGTTGCGGCTCTCCCCGGCCCACTGGATGGCCTGTTCGAAGCCGAGCAGCGCGAAGATCACCCCGCTGCTGCTGATCGCGGTGAGCACGCCCTTGGCGCCGTCCGGCGCGAAGCCGTGCACGTCGAAGTTGGAGCCGTGGAACTCGGTGAGGCCGAGCGCGAAGATGGTCAGCACCGGGATGGCGACCTTCCACACGGTGGCCGCGCTGTTGGTGTGGGCGAGCAGCCGCACGCCGAGGAAGTTGACCGCGACGAAGACTCCGAGCAGGGCGGCCGCGACGACGAATCCCCAGCCGGTCAGGGTCAGGTTCTTGTTCAGCAGGCCGTCCGCCCAGCTCCAGTGCTGGGCGTAGTTGATCATCGCCTGCACCTCGATCGGCGCGATGGTCGCGGCCTGCAGCCAGGTGAACCAGCCGAAGGACATCCCGGCGAACCCGCCGAAGGCGTAGTGCGGGTAGCGCGCCGTCCCGCCCGCCACCGGGAACAGCCCGCCCAGCTCGGCGTGGACCAGCGCCAGCAGGATGATCGCCACCGCGCCGATGCCCCAGGACAGCAGCGCCGCCGGCCCGGCGGCCACCGCCGCCTTCTGCGCCCCGAAGAGCCAGCCGGAGCCGATGATCGCCCCGACCGAGGCCCAGAGCAGTCCGATGACGCCGACCTCGCGCCGCAGCCCGGTGTGCCCCGAGCCGGGCGGATTGGATGAGGAATGGGCCATGGCCGATCGCCTCTCGAAGCAGGAGGAATTCCTCCGACAGTGCCCCAGCCCGGGCGCCTCCCCTCCCCGAAACGCCCCGCACCCCGCGCCCCTCACCCGAACAGCCCGCGGGAACCGCCCGCCGGCACAGTTTCCGAAGCGTTCACCCGCCCGGCACGTGGAACTCACCGGCGGCAGGCAGGCTCCCGGACAGTGCTTGAAGTTGGCTATACAACTTCAGCCCATACGACAGCCGTAGTGCCGCCGAGGAGAAGACCGATGACCGAACTGCCGCCGTACTGGCTGCGCGACAACTGCCCGTGCGCCGAGTGCCGGGACCCGCGCAACGGACAGAAGCTGTTCCAGATCGACGACCTGCCCGAGGACCTGGCGGTCGCCGGGAGCGCGGAGGCCGACGGACACCTGGAGGTGCACTGGTCGGACGGCCACCGCTCCCGCTACCCGCTGGAGTGGCTCGACCGGGCCGACGAGGGCGACGGGCGCACCGAGCGGGGCAAGCGGCTCTGGACGGCGGCGGACTTCGCGTCCGGCCTCCCGCAGGCGCGGTGGGAGGCCTACCTGGCCGACCCGGCCGAGCGGGCCGCGGTGCTGGCCGCCGTACGGGATGACGGCTTCGCCGTGCTGCGCGGGGTGCCGGCCGTCGAGCGGCAGGTGCTGCGGGTGGCGGAGAGCTTCGGCCACGTACGGGTCACCAACTACGGGGAGCTGTTCGACGTCCGGGTCGAGCCGGACCCGAACAACCTCGCCTTCACCAGCGTCGCCATCGCCCCGCACACCGACAACCCGTACCGGGACCCGGTGCCGACCCTCCAGCTGCTGCACTGCCTGGAGAACTCGGCGACCGGCGGCGACTCCGGGCTGGTGGACGGGTTCAAGGCCGCGGCGCTCCTCCGGGAGGAGGCGCCGGCCGCGTTCGAGGTCCTCACCCGTACGCCCGTCCCGTTCGTCTTCCGCGACCGGGGCACCGAACTGCGCGCCGACCGCCCGCTGATCGACGTGGACCCGCTGGGCCGGATCCGCGAGGTCAGGTTCAACAACCGCTCGATCGGCACCGTCCGGGCCGGCGCCCCGAACGGCCTGAACGCCTTCTACGCCGCCTACCGGCGCTTCGCCGCGATCACCCTGCGCCCCGGGCTCCGGCTCACCTTCCGCCTCGGCCCCGGCGACTGCCTGATCTTCGACAACACCCGCCTGATGCACGCCCGGACGGCCTTCCGGCAGGACGGCCACCGCCACCTCCAGGGCTGCTACGCCGACCTCGACTCCCTGCACAGCACCCTCGCGGTGCTGCGCCGCCGCACCGCCGCGCTGGACGCGATCGCCGCCCTGTTCGCGGGCGAGGGCGCCGGGGAGTACCTGGGCGAGGAGGTCACCATGGCCGAGCACATGCTCCAGGCCGCCGCTGCCGCCGAGGCCGCCGGGGCGCCGGCGCACCTGGTCGCCGCCGCGCTGCTGCACGACGTCGGCCACTTCTTCGACGAGCACGGCCAGGGATCCGCGCACGGAAGGGATCTGATGGAGGGTCAGGACAATCGCCACAGCGACTCCGGGGCCGACTGGCTGGCCCGCTGGTTCGGCCCGGAGGTCACCGAGCCGGTCCGGCTGCACGTGGCCGCCAAGCGCTACCTGTGCGCGGTCGAGCCCGGGTACCGGGAGCGGCTCTCCGCGGCCTCCGAGTACACGCTGGGCGTCCAGGGCGGCCCGATGGACGAGCGCCGGGCCGCCGCCTTCGCCGAACTCCCGGGCGCGCGGGACGCGGTGGCGGTGCGGCGCTGGGACGAGCGGGCGAAGGTGGCGGGCGCCCCGACGCCCGGCTTCGAGCACTACCGCCCGCTGCTCGCCGCCCTCATGCGGTGAGGACGCTCACGCGCTGAGGGCGCTCACGTGCTGAGGGCGCTCACGCCGTGCGGGCGCTCACTGCTCACGCCGTCAGGACGCCCGCACGGTGACGCCCCCGCGCCGGGGGCACCCGGGCGGCACGCGCGAGGGGCTCAGTCCAGCTCTCGCGCGTGCCGCGAAAGCGCCGAGGTGGCCAGGGAGTTGTGCACGCTGAACGCCACCGTCCCCGGCAGGTAGCGGTCCTGGGACCACTCCACCGGCGTGCCCGTCGGGTCGGTCGTGCGCCGCCGCTCGCGCAGCAGCGGACCGCCCCGGCGGCAGCCGAGCAGCCGGGCGTCCTCGGCGTTGGCCGGGACGACGTCGATGGTGTGGTCGGCGTCGGTGAACAGGATGCCGTGCTCGCGCAGCACTTCGGTGTGCGAGACCACGTCCGGCGGCAGCTCGGCGACGATCTCGCCGACCCGCGGCGGGTACACGGTGCGCTCGACCATCACCGGCGTGCCGGACAGCGTCCGCAGCCGGACGATGACGTACACCTCGGCACCCGGCTCCAGGCGCAGTTGCTCGCGCTCGGCGGCGTCGGCCGGGCGGCGCACCAGCGAGTCCAGGATGCCGCCGGGCTCCTCGCCCATCGAGTACGCCCAGTGCGTGAAGCTGAGGAGTTCGGAGAAGCTCTGCACCCGGGCGCCGCCGAGGACCACCCGGCGGGTGCCGCGCCGGGAGGTGACCAGTCCGTCGGAGCGCAGCACCGCGAGGGCCTGGCGGACGGTGCCGCGGGAGACGCCGTACTGCTCGGCCAGCGCGCCCTCGGCGGGCAGCCGGCCGGCCTCGCCGTAGGCGCCGGTGGTGATCGCCTCGCGCAGGTCGGCGGCGACCTTCCGGTACAGCGCGCCGGGGCGCTCGGCCGCGGGCTCCGCGGCGGCCGAGTGGTCCCCGGCGGCCGAGTGGTCCCCGGCGGCCGGGCGCCCCTCGGCCCCGGGGCGCTGGGGCTCAGTTGCCACGTCAGTCAATGTCCCTCCTGGGGCGGTGTCCTGCGCAGCCGTACCGGCGCGGACAGCCCGACCTTATCCCGCTGCGCCTTCGAAGCATCGCACCGAACGGTTCACGCTCCGATGGCCGGATTCCACCGTTCCCGCAGCCGACCCCGGTTCTGGGCCGTCCGTTCACCTTCCCGTCACCGGCCTCCGGCGTACTTACTGCTGTCAGCGAAGTTGGCTAGTCAACTCGGACGACGTCGATCGATCGCTCACCCGGCCGGTCCGCCGCCCTTCGCGAGACGCAGGCCCGCGGAACCCCCCGCGAACGCCCCTCGCAGTACGCCCCCTTAACAGGAGACTTCCCCGTGACCGTGCACCGCGCCCGCGCCGCCGCCTTCGCGGCCGTACTGACCGCCGCCGCGCTCTCCCTCACCGCCTGCGGCTCCGCCGGTTCGAGCGCCAAGTCCGGCGACGCCGCCAAGGACGGCGCCAAGGACGCCAAGACGGCCACCTCGGCCGCCGACTTCGGCGGCATGGACGGCCTGATCGCCGCGGCCAAGAAGGAGGGCAAGCTGCACGTCATCACGCTGCCCCGGGACTGGGCGAACTACGGCAAGATCATCGACGGCTTCAAGGCCAAGTACGGCATCGAGGTCGAGGAGGAGAACCCGGACGGCTCCAGCCAGGACGAGATCAACGCGGTCAACTCCCGCAAGGGCCAGGACCGCGCCCCCGACGTGGTCGACCTGGGCAGCGCCTTCGCCCTCCAGGCGGTCAAGGACGGCATCCTCGCCCCCTACAAGGTCGCCACCTTCGACAAGGTGCCGGACACCATGAAGGACGCGAACGGCGCCGCCGTCAACGACTACGGCGGCTACGTCTCCATCGGCTGCGACGCCAAGAAGATCGCCAACTGCCCGAAGACCTTCGCCGACCTGCTCAAGCCCGAGTACAAGGGCCAGGTCGCCCTCAACGGCAACCCGACCAAGTCCGGCTCCGCCTTCGGCGGCGTCTACGCGGCCGCGCTCGCCAACGGCGGTTCGCTGGACAACGTCCAGCCCGGCATCGACTTCTTCGGCAAGCTGAAGCAGTCCGGCAACTTCAACCCGGTCGAGTCGACCCCGGCCACCATCGAGAAGGGCGAGACCCCGATCTCGATCGACTGGTCCTACCTGAACGCCGGTTACACCGACGAGTTCAAGGACAAGGGCGTCGACTGGAAGGTCTCCATCCCGACCGACGGCTCCTACGCCCAGTTCTACAACCAGGCCGTCAACAAGTGGGCCCCGCACCCGGCCGCCGCCCGCCTGTGGCAGGAGTACCTGTTCAGCACCGAGGGCCAGAACCTCTTCCTCGGCGGCTACGCCACCCCGTCCACCTTCGAGGCCCTGAAGAAGGACGGCACCCTGGACGCCACCGCCGCCGCCAAGCTGCCGGCCGTCGAGAAGCCGTTCACCACCTTCCCGACCGTCGACCAGATCAACGCGGCCAAGAAGGTCGTCACCGAGAACTGGACCAAGGCCGTCGCCGGCTGACACCCGGCCACGTACCGCACTTCGGGCTGAGAAAAGGCACTCATGACCACGGCTCCCACCCCGGTGCCGACCACCCCCGCCGCCACCTCCCCCGGTGGCGGCGCGGGGGCGTCCGCCACCGCCACGACCACCTCCCCCACGAGCACCGCCCCCGCCCCGCGGCGCCGGCCGCTCGCCCGCCTCGGCGGCGCCTCCTGGCTGGCCACCGTGCCGCTGCTGCTGTTCTTCCTGATCGGCTTCGGACTTCCCTGCGTCGCCATCGTGATCGGCGCGTTCACCACCTCCAGCGACGCGGAGAGCGGCGCCGGGCAGTTCACCTTCGACAACCTGACGGCCTCCGTCCAGGGCGGCTACCGGACGGCCATGCTGAGCAGCCTCAAGCTCTCCGCGCTGACCGCGCTGCTCGCCACCGTGCTCGGCGTACCGCTCGCCCAGGCCGTCGTCACCTCCCGGCGCGGCTGGCTGCGCCAGGCGGTGCTCACCGCCTCCGGCGTGCTCGCCAACTTCGGCGGCCTGCCGCTCGCCTTCGCGTTCGTCGCCACCCTCGGCAACGCCGGTGAGATCACCAGGCTGCTGCACCTCACCGACCACGGCTGGTCGCTGTACTCCTTCACCGGCCTGACGGTCGTCTACCTGTACTTCCTCGTCCCGCTGATGGTGCTCACCATCACCCCGGCCCTGGACGGCCTGCGGACCCAGTGGCGCGAGGCGGCCCAGAACAACCGGGCCACCACCGTCCAGTACTGGCTCCACGTCGCCCTGCCGATCCTGCTGCCCTCCCTGCTCGGCGGCTTCGTGCTGCTCTTCGGCAGCGCCTTCGCCGCCTACGCGACGGCCGCCGCCATGGTCGGCGCGACCGTCCCGCTGGTCAGCCGCTCGATCGCGGACGCGCTCTCCGGCAACGTGCTGGTCGGCCAGGGCAACCTCGCCCTCGCCCTCAGCCTCAACATGATCGTCGTGGCCGTCCTGGTGATGGCCGTGTACCTCCCCCTCCAGCGCCGGAGCGCCCGATGGCTCAGCTGACCACCCCCGCCCGCCCCGGCCGACGCGACGTGCGCTGGTGGCGCGGTGCCGTGCTGCTGCTCGCCGGCGTCTACTTCGTCGTCCCGCTCGCGGCCTCCTTCTGGTTCTCGATCGACGAGCCCAAGGGCATCTCCTTCTCCGCCTACACCGGACTGCTCTCCGCCCCCGGCTTCCTGGACAGCCTCTGGCTGACCCTCGGCCTCGCCGTGGTCACCGTCGTGGTGCTGCTGCTCCTGCTCGTCCCGGCGCTGATCGCCGTCCGGCTCGGCTCGCCGAAGCTGCGCCCGGTCATCGACGTGCTCTGCACCCTGCCGCTGGTCGTCCCGCCGGTCGCCCTGACCGCCGGCCTCATCGGCGTGCTGCGCTGGGGCCCGGACTACCTGATGGACACCCCGTTCTTCCAGACCTTCGTGTTCGTCCAGGACCCGGACTTCCCGCTGGTGCTGGTCATCGCCTACGTGCTGATGGCCCTGCCGCTCGCCTACCGCGCCCTGGACGCCGGCCTGCGCTCGATGGACGTGCGCACCCTGGTCGAGGCCGCCCGCAACTGCGGCGCGAGCTGGCCGCGCGCGGTGTTCACCGTGGTCCTGCCCAACCTGCGCGGGGCCCTGCTGAACGCCTCCTTCCTCACCCTGGCCCTGGTCCTCGGCGAGTTCACCACCGCCTCGATCCTCGGCTTCCAGCCCTTCCCGGTCTGGATCTACTCGGTCGGCAACAGCCAGGCCCACATGTCGGTCGCGGTCTCCATCCTGAGCCTGCTGCTCACCTGGCTGCTGCTGCTCCTGCTGGCCACCGCCGGGCGCGAGCGCCGCGCCAAGACCGCCACCTCCTGAAACCCCCCGGAGTCACCAGTCATGACCACGGCCACCGCCATCGCCAACGGCGTCTCGCTCTCCCCCGGCAGCGCCACCGTCGAATTCCGCTCCCTGCGCCGCGTGTTCGGCACCACCACCGCCCTCGACGGCCTGGACCTGACCGTCCACCCGGGCGAGCTGATCGCCCTGCTCGGCCCGTCCGGCTGCGGCAAGACCACCGCGCTGCGCATCCTGGCCGGCTTCGAGCAGCACGACTCCGGCGAGGTGCTGGTCGACGGCCGGGACATCACCGCGATCCCCGCGCACAAGCGCGACGCGGGCATGGTGTTCCAGTCGTACAGCCTCTTCCCGCACCTGACCGCCCTGGACAACGTCGCCTTCGGGCTGCGGATGCGCGGCACCGGCAAGGCCGAGCGCCGCAAGCGGGCCCAGGAGCTGCTGGAGCTGGTCGGCCTGCCGCACCGCGCCGACCACTACCCGCACCAGATGTCCGGCGGCCAGCAGCAGCGCATCGCGCTCGCCCGCGCGCTCGCCCTCCAGCCGCGCGTCCTGCTGCTGGACGAGCCGCTGTCCGCGCTGGACGCCAAGGTCCGCCTCCAGCTGCGCGACGAGATCCGCCGCCTCCAGCAGGAGCTGGGCATCACCACCCTGTTCGTCACCCACGACCAGGAGGAGGCGCTGTCGATGGCCGACCGGGTCGCGGTGCTGCGGGCCGGCAGGCTGGAGCAGTGCGCCGTCCCGTCCGAGCTGTACAGCCGGCCGGCCACCGCCTTCGTCGCCGAGTTCGTCGGCACCATGAGCCGCATCCCGTGCACCCGCACCTCGGACGGCGTCGAGGTGCTCGGCCGCCGGCACGCGGTGGACGGCGCGATCCCGGCCGACGGCGAGCTCCAGGTGCTGGTCCGCCCGGAGAACGTCACCCTGACCCCGGCCGAGGACGGCCCCGCGCTGGTGGTCACCGCCTCCTTCCTGGGCGCCGTCACCCGGCTCACCGTCCGCCTGGACGACGGCACCGAGGTCAAGGCCGACCTGCCCACCGAGGCCGCCGCCGCCCTGCCGGCCGGCGCCCGGGCCGCGCTCACCCTGCCGGAGCGCCCGGTGCTGGTGGACCGCCGCACCGCCTGAGAACCTCGTACCTCCCTGCTCCGTCCACCGGGGCACCGAAGAACCACCGAAGGTACCGCCATGCCTGACTCCGCCCTGCCCGACTCCGTCCTGCCCGAGAACTCCGCCCCGCCCGCCGCCGCGCTGCCCGCCGCCGTCCTGCCCGCCGCCGTCCTCTTCGACATGGACGGCACCCTGGTGGACACCGAGCAGCTGTGGTGGCAGGCCGCCGCCGAACTCGCCGAGGAACTGAACCGCCCGCTCACCGACCAGGACGCCCCCGAGGTGCTCGGCCAGGCCATCGAGCACACCGCCGCCCACCTGCACAGGGTCAGCGGCACCACGCTCGGCGAGGCCGAACTCGCCGCCCGGCTCGGCGAGTCCTTCGCCGGCAAGGTCGCCGCCGAGACGGTTCCGCGCCCCGGCGCGCTGGCCCTGCTGGCCTCGCTGCGCGACGCCCGGGTGCCCACCGCGCTGGTCTCCGCCTCCCCGCGCCGGGTGGTGGACCTGGTGCTGTCCGCCATCGGCCGGGACTGGTTCGCCGTCACCCTGGCCGCCGAGGACACCGAGCGCACCAAGCCCGCGCCCGACCCGTACCTCGCCGCCGCCGAGCGGCTCGGCCTGGACCCGGCGGCCTGCCTCGCCGTCGAGGACACCCCGACCGGGGTCGCCTCCGCCACCGCGGCCGGCTGCGCCGTGCTCGCCGTGCCGTCCACCGCGGTGCCGATGCCCCGGGGCGAGCGGATCACCCTGCTCGCCAGCCTGGAGCAGGCCGACCTCGCCCTGCTCGGGAAGCTCGCCGGTCCCGGCGCGGTTCGACCCTGACATGCCCTATCTCCTGCTCGCCCTCGCCATCGTCAGCGAGGTCTGCGCCACCAGCTGCCTCAAGCTCACCGAGGGGTTCACCCGGCTCTGGCCGAGCCTCGGCGTCGGCATCGGCTACGCGCTCTCCTTCGTGCTGCTCGGCCGCGCGCTCAAGCACATACCGGTCTCGGTCGCCTACGCGGTCTGGTCCGGGGCCGGCACCGCGGCGGTCGCCGGGATCGGCGTGGTCGCCTTCGGCGAGTCGCTCGGGCGGCTCCAGTGGCTGGGCATAGCGCTGGTGATCGTCGGGGTGGTCGTGCTCAACCTCAAGGGCGGACACTCCTGACGCCGTTCTGACGCTCCGTCAAGTTCCGAATACGCTGGTCAACCACCCTGTCGGGGCGGGACGTCGGACGTGCCGGCCTCCCGCCCCGAAGCCTTCGCTACGGTGTCCCCCATGACGGACCCCCGACCCCATCACTACCGCTTCGTCCACCGCGAACTCGCCCGCCAGGTACTGGAGTTCGGCCCGCGCGTGGCCACCCCGACCCCGGACGGCGGCAGCCTGCTGCCCGTCGTCACCCAGATCTGGGACGACCTCGGCGCCGCCCTGCCGCCCGAGGACCGCCTGCCACACCACGGCCTCGACTGCCGGCACCTGTCGGTCGACGGCCACCACATGCTGCTGGTCACCCTGCCCACCGCGGTCGGCGCCACCGAGGCCCACTTCGTCGCCGCCGTCCAGCCCCAGGGCGCCAGGTCGGTGCGCTACGTGACCCTGGAGCACGCGTTCAGCCCCTTCGACGGCAGCCCCGGCACCGTCCTCGGCGAGTGGACCGCCGAGAGCCACCTCAACCACGGCCCGGGGCCCTCGCCCGTCGCCGAACTGTTCGTCACGGCCGTGGTGCAGCTCGTCACCCCGAAGAAGCGCGGCTTCTGGCGCCGCTGAGACCGACCCTCGCACGTCCCACCGGGCCGGGCCGCCGACGTCAAGAAGGCGTCGACGGCCCGTAAAGGTCCCGCAAACATCCTCCCCCGGACCCCGGCGCGGGCGATCATCGGCGCACTGGTCGGGGCTATGCTCGCCCGGTCCGACAAACGACGCATCGGGGGGCGAAAGTGTCCGACTTCAAAGTCAGTACAGAATTCCTCGCCAAGCTGGCCCAGGACCTCAAAGGCTGCGGCGACGAACTCGAACAGGGGCTCAAGGCCTTCGAAGCGGCCGGCCACACCGGCACCGGCTTCGACTTCCTGGACGAGGCCTGCGGGCACTTCAAGGACAAGTGGCAGTTCGGCCTGAAGAAGGTCCGGGAGTGCGTCAAGGTCCTGGACGAGGGCCTGGAGCAGGTGCAGAAGAACTACGACGGCACCGAGCAGAGCATCGTCAAGGTCCTCACCCCGGCGGGGCAGTCGTGAGCGCCCCGACGCCGCCGGCGCCCGACTGGTCCGGCCTCGGCTTCAACCCCACCCCCGGCGACTCCGCCGCCGTCACCGCGCTCAGCACCGGCCTGCGCCGGGTGGGCCAGCACCTGACCGGCGTGCACACCACGCTCTCCCAGCTCTCCTCCAACCAGGGCGAGTGGACGGGCGAGGCCGCCAAGCAGTTCGCCAAGCAGTTCGACAAGCTCCCCGGCTACCTCCAGGACGCCGCCGACTCGATCACCGCGGCCTACACGGCGCTCGACGTCTGGTACAAGGCGCTGACCGAACACCAGCCCAAAGCGGCCGAGTTGGCCGCCTCCGCGGTCGCCGCCAAGAAGAAGAAGGACGAAGCGGACCGGGCGCACAGCGCCGCGGCCGCCGCCCCCGACCTCCAACTGGCCGGCCGCCACTACTCCGACGACGCGAGCCTCGCCGCCGCCGAACAGCGCTACAACACGGCGAAGAGCCACCTCGACTCGGCCGCCGGCCTGCTCACCAGCGCCTCCAACGAGCTGGCCGGCCTCCAGAAGCAGGCCCACGAGCTCGCCGGGACCCACCAGTCGGACGCGAGGAAGACGGCCGAGGCCGTCCGCAAGGCCGCCGACAGCAAGGCCCCGCCGGAGCCCGGCTGGCTCAGCAAGGTCGGCGACTGGTTCAAGAACCACGGCGCGGACCTGCTGACCGTCGCGGCCGGCGTCTGCGGCGTCGCGGCGATCTTCTTCCCCGCCTTCGCGCTGCCGGCGCTCCTGCTGAGCGCCGCCGCCGCGGGCGCGCACGCGACCCAGTACGCCGCCAAGGGCCAGCTGTGGCCGCCGCAGAAGAACATCGGCAACTGGCTGACCCTGGGCGGCGACGTCCTCGGCGCGATCCCCGGCGTGGGCGTCGCGGCCAAGGGCGTGACCGCCGTCCGGGAGGCCCGCGCCGCCGGTGCGGGCGTGCGCGGCGCGGTCTCCGCCGGGTCCACCGAGGTCCGGACCGCCGCCCGGGGGATCGACCCGGCCAACCCGCTCTTCACCACGGCGATCGAGAAGCCGGCCATCAAGCTCGGCGTCTCCAAGGCCACCGCGATGAACGTCTCCGACGGCGTCCAGGCCGCCACCACCGCCGGGCTCAACGCCCCGACCGCGTACGCGCTCACCCAGGACAACCCGAGCGACAACCTCGCCGGCGCGGTCAACTACACCACCGGCGGCAACAGCGTCATCGGCTCGGCGGGCATGGCGGCCGGCGGCGGCAAGGCCAACGTCATCATCGGCAGCGTGTCCACCGTCGGCAACCTGCTCGGCATGGGCGGATGGGCGGCCGGCTATGGCCGTTGAGACCCCGGGGGCCACCGCCCCGCCGCTCTGGCTCGACCTGCCCGCGGGCTTCACCGCCGTCGACCTGGACGAGGACCCCGGCGACCGGATGGCCCGGGCCGCGGAGCAGTTGGACGCGCTCTTCCCCGATGCCGGGGCCGAGCAGAAGCTCGCCGCCGTGATCGCCTCCGAGACCGCGCTCCAGGCCCAGCTGCGGGAGGGCGCCGTCCACGTGTCCGGCTGTCTGGTCCGGGCCGGGGACGGCGGTCCGATCCACGGCGTGCTCTCCGTCTTCCTCCGCCCGCAGGACCTCGGCGCGCCGGGCAGCTACCCCGCGCGGGTCGCCGCGGAGCTGGCCGAGGCCTGGCCGGACGCCGACGTCGGCGTGGTGGACCTGCCGCTCGGCCGCGCCGCCCTGGCCGCCCGCGAGCTGACCGTCCCGGTGCCCGGCGCGGTCTTCGGCGTACCGGAGTCGGCCGTCGGCACGGTCCGCCAGCTCGAACTGCTGATCCCGCACCCGTGGAGCCCGTACGTGGTCGCCGCCGTCTTCACCACCGAGGACGTCGACCACTGGGACGAGTGGCTGCCGCTGGTCGCCGCCGCGTACCGGGGCATCTCCTTCCACCCGCCCCGGGACGAGAGCCGCGACACCGCGCCGCCCGACCAGTGGGACAACGTCCGGAAGGCCTTCGGATGACAGTCGCTCCGCCCGCCCAGGAGACCCGAAGCGGCCCGCGCCGGCTCGGGGGCGCGGTGGCGCTCATCGCGCTCTCCACCGCCGTGCTCGTCGCCGTCATCGCGCTGGACGTCTACGTCAACTCGTTCCTCGCCACCGTGGTCGGGTTCGGCTACCCCCTGGTGATGCTGATCGCGTTCGCCCTGCGCCGCGACGCCGACACCAACCCCGCGTTCCAGAAGAGGATGTTCGGCTGGAGCGCGGGCATCTGCGCGGTCGCCTTCGTCGCGTACCTCGCGGGTTCCGCCGCCTGGACCAACCTGATCCTGGGTTCGGGCCGGACGGTGCGGGCCGTGGTGGTCGACGAGAAGGTCACCGACTCGCTCCACGGCACCGGGCGGGCGTACACCCTGGCCGCCACGGAGCTGAACGACGAGGTCCCGGGCGGCCCGCTGGAGGAGCGCGACGCGCTGTTCAAGCGCGGCGACGTGGTCACCGTCCGGATGGACCCGGCCGGGCGGGTCGCCCCCAAGCTCCCCGGCGAGGTCGACTCCCCCGCCTACCTGCTGCTGTTCCTCGGCTGCAACGTCCTGATCGACGGCGTCGTGCTCTGGTCGGTGCGCCGGCCCGGGCCGTCGACCGTCTGAGCCGACCGGCAACCGCCCCGGGCCGGGCCCGGGGCGGGGTGCCGGATCAGCCCAGCAGGGCGGGCAGTTCGGCGATCGAGCCGAGGACGTGGGTCGCGCCGTCGGCCCGCAGGCGGGCCTCGTCGTGGGCGCCGGTGAGGACGCCGGCGACGACCGCGGCGCCGGCCCGGGTGCCGGTCAGCATGTCGTAGCCGGTGTCGCCGGCGACCGCGACCTGGTGGACCGAGTCGGTGCCGGTGCGCAGCAGCGCGGTGAGCACCAGGTCGGGGTACGGGCGGCCGCGGCCGGCCTCGGCGGGGCAGAGGGTCAGGTCGGCGACGGACCGCCAGCCCAGGGCGTCCAGGATGCGGTCCTGGGTGGTCCGGGAGAAGCCGGTGGTGAGGACCACCTTGCGGCCCCGGCCGCGCAGTTCGGCGATGGCCTCGGCGGCGCCGGGCAGGGCGGCGCAGTGGCCGGCGTCGACCAGGTCGTCGTAGGCGGCCTCGAAGGCGGCGTTGGCCCGCCGGGCCTTCTCCTCCTCGCCGAACAGGTGCCGGAAGACGGAGATCTTGGACTCGCCCATGGTGGCCCGGACGTGGGCCAGCATCGGGTCGAACTCCGGGCTGCCGGCCTCGACGCCGAGCGACGCGGCGGCCGCGGTGAAGGCCTGCTCGACCAGGCCGTCGTCGGCGACGGTGGTGCCGGCCATGTCGAGCACGACCAGGCGGATATCGGTGGTCACAACAAGGTTCCTTACAGGTTGGCGAGTTGGGCGGTGGTCTCGGCGATGGCGGGCGAGCAGGTCATGCCGCGGCCTCCGGGGCCGGTGACCAGCCAGACGCCGTCGCGCACGCGCTCGCGGTGGACGACCCGGGTGGTGTCGACGCACTGGGCGTACACCCCGGCCCAGCGGCGGCGGATCCTCGGCATCGGGCGGCCGAGCAGTTCCTCGACCACGCCGGCCAGGTGGTCGTACGGGTCCTCGACGACGTCGAAGCCGAACGGCTGGTCGTACTCGTGGGTGTCGCCGATGGTCAGGCCGCCGTCGCGGCGCTGGACCATCAGCAGCTGCATCCTGTGCTCGGCGGCGACCGGCGGCTGGGGCTGGGTCTCGCGCAGCCGGTCCAGGGCGGTGCCGGCGAAGGCCGGGTAGTAGCGGAAGCTGTCGCCGTCGGCGACGGAGGTGGTCAGGGTCTCGCCGAGCGGGTCGGTCTGCATCATCTGGAGGCGGACCCGGCGGACCGGCAGGGCGGGGGCGAGTTCGCGGACCAGGCCGCCGAGCCAGGCTCCGGTGCAGAGGATCACCAGGTCGCCGGTGTGGATGTCGCCGTGGTCGTCGCGGACGGCGTTCTCGCCGACCACCTCGCGCACCTCGCGCCCGGGCAGGAAGGTGTACCGGCCGGTGGACTCCAGGTACCCGCGCAGCGCGCGCTGGGCGGTGCGGGGCTCGACGGCGGCGTCGCGCTCGCACCACAGGGCGCCGAGCAGCTTGCCGCGCAGGGCCGGGTTGACGGCGCGGGTCTCGTCCGGGTCGAGCAGCCGGTAGCCGCGGGCGGCGGCGTCCGGCAGGGTCAGGGCCTGCTCGGCGACGGCCAGTTCGGCCTCGGTGCGGATCGCGGTGAGCGACCCGTTCGCCCGGAAGCCGAGGTCCGGGACGCGGGCGCCGATGGACTCCCACAGTTCGCGGGCCCGCAGCGCGGTGTCCAGTTCCTCGCCCTGCGCCCGGCCGCTGACCCAGACCAGGCCGAAGTTGCGCACCGAGGCGCCGCGGGCCTCGGTCTCGCGCTCCAGGTGGACGACCTCGTGGCCGCGCTCGACGGCCTGCCAGGCGTGCATGCTGCCGAGCACGCCTGCTCCTACGACGATGACTCTCATGCGTCCAGGCTGATGCGCCCGGGTGTCCGAGGGGCGTCGGACTGCCGTCCCGGAGATGAACCACCTGGGAAGTTGTACAGACAACCCGACGGCCATTCGGGGGTGGCGCCCACGGCCCCGGCCGCGCCTGCGGCCCCGTGACCCCGGCGGCCCCGGCGGCCCCGGCGGTCGCAGCCGCCGGGCCCGTCGGGACGACCGGGGCGGCTACGACCGCACCACCCGCGCCCGCAGGTAGTTGCGCCGGCCGAAGTTCGGCTCGTCCACCGCCGTCAGCTCCTCCACCTGGAACCGGTACAGCGCAGCCGCCCCGCCGCCGGTCAGGAACTGCCGCCGGGCCTCCTCGTCCCGCGCGAAGGCCGGATAGCGCCCCTGGTAGGCGGCCAGCGCCGCCTCGGCCTGCCGCCCCCAGGCCTCGCCCGCGCTGCCGGTCAGCTGGAGGCCGCGCAGCTGCTCGCCGAAGACCGGCGGCGGCAGGAAGACGGTGGCGGCGGCCCGGGCCTCCTCGGCCAGGTGGTGGCTGTGCCGGGTGGAGCGCTCGCTGACGAAGTAGAGGACGAGGTCGTCGTCGTACGCGAAGAAGGCCAGGTTGGCGTGCGGGCCGTGCTCGTGCCCCGCGGTGGCGAGGGTGAGCACCATGGCCTCGGCCAGCAGCCCCTCGACGCCCTTGTGCAGCAGGTCCCCCGGCCAGTCCCCCTGCGTGATGTCGAGTCGGTACGGCATTCGGCACTCCCTCCGCTGGCACGCCCGGCGCCCGCGCGCCCGAGCACGACTGAGCCGGGCGGGCGCCCCCCCCCCGGAGGAGGCCCCACGCCCGGCTCACATGCTCCACCCGTCGTCCGAAACCGGACAAGGGGCGGGCGGCCCGGGAAACGGCGTCCGAGCGCGCAGCGGCGTCGGAGTGCCCGGCGGCGTCGGCGGCGGGGTCAGCGCCCCTGCGTCGCGTAGCCGCGGTCGACCGGGGGCAGCGCGCCCGGCCCGAGCAGCGGCCGCAGCGCACCCGCCCGCATCCGGTCCACCAGCGGTCCGCAGCGCCCGGCGAGCGGCGCCAGCACCACCGCGACCAGCAGCCCGACCAGCGCGCCCACCGCCACGTCGTGCGGGTAGTGCACGCCGACCCAGACCCGGGAGGCGGCCATCAGCACCGCGAACAGGCCGGCCACCCAGCCGAGCCGCCGGTCGGCGAACCAGAGCGCGGCCGCGGCGGCGAAGGCGATCACCGAGTGGTTGCTCGGGAAGGACCAGTCCCCGGTTCCCGGGCAGGTCTCCAGCGCGACGCTGCCGGGGATCTGGGCGCACGGCCGGAGTTCCTCGACCATGCCCTTGAACACCGAGTTGACGCCGTAGGCGACGACCACGATCACCGGCGAGGCGAGCACCCTGGCCATCACGGCCGAGTCCGCGCCGCGCGCCCGCCACCACGCGAGGAGCATGAAGACCGCGAACAGCCCGAGGCCGAGCGCCGACCAGACCTTGATCAGCTCGTCCAGCCAGTGCGGGGCCGACTGCGCCCAGCCGTTGACCCGGGTGTACAGGCCGCCGTCGATTCCGCTGCCGTCGTACACGGCGAGCGCCCGGGATGGCGTCACATGTCACCTCCGTGACGTCGCGCCTTACGGGCGCGGAACAGTTCGAGAACAATGGGGAGCACGGAGACAACTACTACCAGACCGATGATGGGCAGCAGGTACCGGTCGATACTGGGGACGGACGAGCCGAGCCCGTACCCGGCGAGCACCACGCCGACCGTCCAGACCACGCCGCCGAGCACCTGCCAGAGGGTGAACGAGCGGACCGGCACGTCGAGTACGCCGCAGAGCGGATTCAGCACCGTACGGACCACCGGGATGAACCGGGCGAGCACGATCGCCTTGCCGTGCCCGTACTTGGTCAACAGCTCCTCGGCCCGCGCCACGCCCTCCAGCAGGCTCTTGCTCCGGGTCCGGGCCAGCAGCGCCCGGCCGCCGCGGCGGCCGATCAGGTAGCCGACCTGGGCTCCGACGAGCGCGCCGACCAGGGCGGCGGGCAGCACCTGCCACAGGTGCAGCTGCGGGCCCTTGGTGGCGCCGGGGACGCAGAGCAGTCCGGCGGTGAACAGCAGCGAGTCACCGGGCAGGAAGAAGCCCACCAGCAGGCCGGTCTCGGCGAACAGCACCACGGCGATGCCGAGCGCGCCGAAGGCGGCGAGCAGTGAGGACGCGTCCAGCGGGTTCACCGCGAGGTGAACGGCCGGATCGGCGAGGAACTGGAGCAAGGCCGACGGACCTCCCGTACGTTGGGGGGCGGTTCGCATCGGAACCCGCCCAGACCGTCTACAGTTGCGTAGACGGTCTACATGACTGTAGACGAAACTTGGAGGAAGCGCCGCCATGCCCGACGTACCGTCCGCCCGCCGGCCCGCCGGGGAGCTGGAGGCCGAGGTGCTGGCCGCCCTCTGGTCCGCCCGGCAGCCGATGACGCCGCAGGACGTCCAGGCCGCGCTCGGCGGGGACCTCGCCCGCACCACCATCGCGACGATCCTCGGCCGGCTGTTCGACAAGGGCACGGTCGTGCGCACCCGGGCCGGCCGGGCCTACGCCTACACCCCGACCGTCCAGGACACCGCGGGGCTCGCCGCCCGCCGGATGCACACCGAACTCGGCCGCGAGTCCGACCGCTCCACCGTGCTGGCCCGCTTCGTCTCCGACCTCTCCGCCGAGGACGAGCAGCTGCTCCGCGAACTGCTCGGCGACGGCGCCCCGGGCGCGGAGGCGACCGGGGCCGGCGCCGCGGGCCCGGACACCGCGGGCCCGGGCACCCCGGGAGCGGCCGGCCGATGATGCTCGCCGTCTGGGTCCCGCTGCTGCTGCCCTTCCTGGCCGCCCCGCTGGCCCGCCGCCTCGCCGAGGCGCTGCCGCCGCGGGCCGCCGCCTGGATGCTGGCCGCGACCACCGCCGTGCTGGCCGGCGGCACGCTCTGCTCGCTCGGCCTGCTCGCCGCCGACGGGCTGCTCCAGCTCCCGCCCGTCGCCGCCCTCGGCCACCTCTCGCTGCCCTGGCTCACCGCCGCCTCGCCCGGCGCGCCGTTCGCGGCCGCGCTCGCCGCCCTGGCGCTCCTCGCACTCGGCGCACTGGCGGCGCGCACCGTCCACCGGCGGCAGCGGGAGCTGCGCACCGCCCGGGCCGCGCTCCCGGCCCACGACCACCCCGGCCGACCCACCGACGGCACCGGCGGCACCGAGCGCACCGACCGCACCGACCGCACCGACCGCACCGACCGCACCGACCGCACCGACCGCACCGACCGCCACCGTACGGACCGGACGGACCGGACGGGCGCCCACCGGCCGGGCCGCGCCCCCTCCTCTGCCCAGCATTCGGACATGCGCCCCCCGTGCGCCTCCGTGCGCCGGTCACGCCCCTCGGCGTCGCCGCCCGCGCTCACCCGGCTGCGGCCGGTCGCCCTCCTGCGGCCCGCCGCGCTGTTCCGGCCCGCCGACCACCCGCTCACCGTGCTGGACGACGACTGCGCCGACGCCTTCGCCCTGCCCGGCCGCCTTGGCCGCCCCGGCCGACCGGGCGAGCCCGGCCGGATCGTGGTCACCTCCGGCATGCTGCGCGCCCTCGACGGCCCCGAGCGCTCCGCCCTGCTCGCCCACGAACGGGCCCACCTGACCGCCCGCCACCACCTCTTCCTCGCCCTCGCCGAGCACGCCGCCGACGTCCATCCGGCGCTGCGCCCGCTGCGCGCACCCCTCGGGTACCACCTGGAGCGCTGGGCCGACGAGGTCGCGGCGGCCCGGGTCGGCGACCGCGCCGTGACCGCCCGCGCGGTCGGCCGGGCGGCCCTGGCCGCGAGCCGTTCCCCCTGGCCGGCCCGCCCCCGGACGGTCGCCACCGCCCACTCCGGCCCGGTCCCGCGCCGGGTCGCCGCACTGCTCCGGCCCCGCCCGGCCTCCGCCCCGGGCACCTGGCTGCGGGCCGCCGCCGTGGCCCTGGCCGCCTGCCTGGCGCTGAGCACCGGCGCCGCCCTGGAGGCCACCGCCGACCTGCACCACACCGTGGAGGCGGCCCAGCAGGGCTCCGGCGCCCAGCGCTGACCGCCGGCCGTGGCCGCCGGGGGTCGGGCCCCGCACCCCGGTGGGCACGGCCGGGCCCGGGGCCGGACCCGCGTTCCGTACCGCCCGGTATGCCGACTTGCCCGACCCCGTCCCCAGCGGCCCACCGCACCCGTACGCTTTCGTCAGCGCGTCGGCCCCGACGCGTCCTCGAACGGCGGCGAGGAGCGAAGCGAGTGCGGCAGACCGGACGGCAGTCCCGACGACCAGAGCGCCGCACCCCGCCGTCCGCGACGGAGCTGGCCAAGGTCCACGACCGCACCCTCGCCGACGCCGCCGCCCGGGAACTGTCCACCCCCGCCCGCACCGAGGAGACCGGCGGCCCCGGCCTGCTCGAACCCCGGCCCGAGATCGGCGACTCCTGGGCCCGGCTGCGCCGCCTCGGCCTCGACCCCGACACCGGCGCCGCCGCCGTCCTGCTGGGCCCCGGCGAAATCGAACAGCGACGCCGCACCAGCGGGCTCGACACCGTCCTGCCGGTGCTGCGCGAGACCCTGGTGGAGACGGGCGGCACGGCCCCGCTGCTGCTGGCCGTCGCCGACGCCGAGGGCCACGTGCTCTGGCAGGAGGGCGAACGCGGCCTGCGCCGCAGCGCCGACCGGATCGGCTTCATCACCGGCGCCCGCTGGATCGAGGAGAGCGTCGGCACCAACGGCATCGCGGTCGCGCTGCGCGCCCGGCGCCCGATGCACGTCCACTCCGCCGAGCACTACCTGCGCAGCCACCACTCCTGGACCTGCGTGGCCGCACCGGTGCGCGACCCCGGCACCGGGCAGCTGGTCGGCGCCATCAACCTGAGCGGCCCCGCGCACAGCATCCGCCCGTACCTGCTCCAGCTCACCGCGACCGCCGCCCGGCTGGCCGAGACCGAGCTGCGCGCCCACCGGCTGGAGGCGCTGCACCAGCTGCGCACCCTGGCCGCCCCGCTGCTCGCCCGGGTCGGCGGCCCGGCGCTGGTGGTGGACGCGGCCGGCTGGACCGCCGCCGCGGCCGGGCTGCCGCCGCCCAGCCGGCTGCGGGTGCCCAGCGAGGGCTGGACCCCGGCAGGCGTGCACTGGGTGCCGGGCCTCGGCGAGTGCGCGCTGGAGCCGCTCGCCGACGGCTGGCTGGTGCGCCCGGTCCGGCCGCCCGGGGAGAACGGCTCGGGCACGGTGACCGCCGAGCAGGCCGAGGGCGCCCACCTCCGGCTGGACCTGCGCCGCCCGGAGCGCCCCGGGCTGTCCGTCCGGGGCGCGGCCGACAGCTGGTCGCACCCGCTCAGCCCGCGCCACGCCGAACTGCTGCTCCTGCTCGCCACCGGACGCGAGGGCAGCACGGCCGCCCAGCTCGCCGACGCGCTGTTCGGCGACCCGGGCCGGACGGTGACGGTGCGCGCGGAGCTCTCCCGGCTGCGCCGCTACCTGGGCGGGCTGCTGGCCCACCGGCCGTACCGGATCGCCGAGTCGGTGCTGGTCACCGTGGACGGGCCGGACGACCCGTACGACCTGCTGCCCTCCTCCTCGGCCCCGGCCGTGCGGCGGCTGCGGGCCGCGCTGGCCGCGGGGACGGCCCGGCTGCCCGGTGCGCCGCCCCTGCCGCCGCCGCGCGTCGCCGCGCCGACGGAGCGCCGCTGACGCTCCGCCGCCGGCCGGGCGGAGCGGATCCGGCGCCCCGTCGTCAGCCGTTCGCGAGCAGCGCGGCCAGCTCGGCGTCGGTGGGACCGCAGCGGCGCTCCTGGTGCTCGGAGACCAGCGCGTAGGTGCGGTCCAGCCAGGCCTGCACCCGGGGCTTGGAGGCCTCCAGCAGGGCGCTGCCGTGCGGGGATTCGAGCGCCAGGTGCAGCGTCGCGCCGTGGCACGGGCAGTACGCCGGCCACAGTTTGACGTCGCCCTGGCCGCTCAGCGCGCGCAGCCCGTCGCGCAGCAGTTCGCGTGAGAACACCCAGTCGGCCTCGTCGGGCCGCCCCAGGTGGAAGGTCAGCAGGACCTCGTACGGGCGCGCGGCGACGAACCGGAACCGGGTGCGCACCTCGCCGACCACCTCCTCGCCCAGCGAGATCCGCAGGATCAGCACCTCCTCCACCGCCGCCGGAGCGGCGGTGGAGCCGTCCCCATCGCCGCCCGTGGGGGTGGCGGCGAGGGGTGCACTTGAGGCTGCGGACAGCGGGTCGGGCGGCATGACGGTCTCTCCGGGACGGCGTGGGATGACCTCAGCCTGCGTCACGCCCGGCGCACCGGGCAAGGGTTGCAAGGGGGTTGCAATAACCCCCGTCCGGGGCGGCCGCTCCTTACCAGCCCTTGTCAGACGGACCGTCAACTTCCGTGTGTCGAAAGGGCGTCCACGAAATGGACGGGGGCCGACCGGGAGGTGATCACCCACTGGTACGCTCTGCCCTCTCCCCGGGCGGGCCCGCGCGGAACCGGCCCGCGACGGCCGGAGCCGGACCCGGCGGCGACGCGTGGGAGAATACGGCGACGCGACGGCGGCTTCGGGGAGGGAGGGGTCCGGTGGCTGTGCGCGAGGACACCGCGCGGGACGTGCACCACGAGCCCGCACGGCAGGGTCGGCACGGGCGGCCGCGCCCGTTCGGCGGCCTGTTCCGGCTGCCCACCCTGCGCCTGTCCGGTGCCGCGATGGCGATGTCCACCGTGGTCGGCATCAGCATCGCCACCACCCTGCTGCTCAACGAACAGCAGGGGATCGGCCGCCGGGCCGGCGTCGCCCGGGTCGGCTCCACCCCGCCGCCCACGCCGGGCGCCACCGACCAGGCCGAGGCGGCCTCGGAGCAGACCCCGACCGACGGCCTGTCGTCCGCCCCCGCCGCCGGCCGCCCCGCCGCGGGCCACCCCTCGACGGCCCCCTCCTCGCACCTCTCGGCACGCCCGTCGGGAGCCGCGCCGGTCGCCGCCACCCCGCCCGCGTCCCGCACACCGGGCCCTGGCACGCCCCAGACCGGCGGCCAGGCCTCGGCCGGGCAGGACGCACCGGCCCACGGCACCCAGCTCACCGGCACCGGCGCCGACGCCCCGGCCGGCCCCTCGCCCTCCCCTTCCGTCCCGGCCCCGCCCTGGAACGCCCAGCAGCCCGGCTACGACCCCTCCGCCCCCGGCCAGGGACCGAACATCCCCGGGCTGCGACCGACCGTGCCCGGCCGCCCGGTGCCGCCGCCCGCCGCGTCCCTCCCGGACGTCGGCGCCGCGGGCGCCCCGGGGAAGGACGCGCCCACCGCGCCCACCGGGCCCACCGCCCCCGTCGACCCCGTCGAGGGCGCCGGCCCGGCCGACCCCGGGAGCGCCCCGGACACCGACCACGCGCTGTCCGGCGCCGCCCTGCTCTCCCCGCTCGGCCGGGACGGCCTGCGCCACCGGCTCACCCTCGCGGTGGCCGAGCCGGTCACCGCGTTCCAGGCCGAGTTCCGGCTCGCCCCGGGCGAGTCGGCACCCGGCGCCGGCGCCGCCTGGACCGACCTGCCGGGCGCCGTGGTCACCGCCCAGCAGGAGCGCGGCACCCTCGTCTACCGCTTCACCACCCCGCCCGGCACCGACGTCCGGCCCGGCCACTACACCTTCGGCGTCCGCGGCGCCCGTCCGGCCGCGGAGCCGTCCGCCGCGGCGCGCAAGGCGGCCCCGGCGGAGAGCTGGAGCGTCTCCGCCTTCGCCCTCGGCCACCCCCGCGCGGTCGCCGCGCTCGGGGGCTTCGGCCCGGCGCAGCCGCCGCCCGTCGAGCCGTGCGCGCCCCGCGCCCGGGCCGCCTCGCAGCTCCCCGAACCGGCCGACGGCCCGGCCCTTGCAACGGCCTCCGCAACGGCCCCCGCACCGGCCCCCTCCCCGGGCTCCGCACCGTCCACCGCCCCGGCCACCGCGGCGCGCTGACCTGCCGACGGCCGGGTGTAACGGTCGTTCGACGATCCGCGGTCGGCCGTTCCGGACGGGCACATCCCCGAACCTCGTTCGTTACTGTGGGCAGCACCCCGGCCCGGCGCCCCGACGGCCCCGGCCGGGCCGCCGTTCCGCACCCGAGGAGGAGTCCGTGTCCACCGTCCTGACCCAAGGCGGCAACGCACCGCTGACCGCCGCGCGAGTGAGCGTCGAGGTCACCGCGCCCAAGGCGCTGGACGTCTCCGGCCTGCTGCTGACCGATGCCGGAAAGGTCCGCTCGGACGACGACTTCGTCTTCTTCAACGCCCCGAACGGCCCCGGCGTCAGCCACCGCCCGGCCACCGCCGGCACCCCCGACGCGATCACCGTCGACACCCGGGCCGTCCCGGCCGGCATCACCAAGATCGTGGTCACCGCGAGCCCCGCCGACCAGGTCTCCACCTTCGCCGGGATGGAGCCCACCGCCACCGTCCGCGACGCCGACACCGGCGAGGTGCTGGTCACCTTCACCCCGCCCCGGCTGGGCCTGGAGACCGCGCTCATCGTGGTCGAGGTCTACCTGCGGGGCGGTGCCTGGAAGGTGCGCGCCGTCGGCCAGGGCTACGCCGACGGCCTCGCGGGCATCGCCACCGACTTCGGCGTCTCCGTCGAGGACTCCCCGGCCCCCGCCTCCTCGGCCCCGGCCCCGGCCGCCCAGGCCCCCGCCGCGCCGGTCGCGCCGGTCGCGCCGCCGGCCCCGGTGGACCGCACCGTCCAGCTCCCGGCTCCGCCGGCCGCCCCGCCCGCGCCGCCCGCACCGGCCGGGCACCCGACCGCCACCCCGGTCTCCGGTACCCCGGTCGACCCGCGGATCGCCCTCGCCACCGGCCAGACCGCCGTCCCGGCCCCGCCCGCGGCTCCCCCGGCCCCCGCCGCGCCCGCGGCCCCGGCCGCCCCCGCCAAGATCACCCTGGACAAGGGCCGGGTCAACCTGGTCAAGGGCAGCTCGGTCTCCCTGGTCAAGAACGGCCGCCCGTTCCTCTCCTCCGTCCGGATGGCTCTCGGCTGGAAGTCCGCGGGCCGCGGCCGTGACATCGACCTGGACGCCTCCTGCCTCGCCTTCGACGCCCGGCACAAGCGGCTGGAGACGGCCTGGTTCATGAAGCTGAGCATCTTCAACGGCGCGATCTCCCACTCCGGCGACAACCTGGTCGGCGGCGAGGGCGGCGACGACGAGGCGATCACCGTCCACCTGGAGGGCCTGCCGGCGGAGGTCCACGGGCTGGTCTTCGTCGTGAACTCCTTCTCCGGCCAGAAGTTCACCGACGTGCGCGACGCCTACTGCCGTCTGCTGGACGCCCGGACGGAGGAGGAGCTGGTCCGCTTCGACCTCACCAACTCCGAGCCCCACACCGGTGTGATGATGTGCAAGCTGGTCCGCCGTCCGGGCGGCGAGTGGGAGATGACGGCAATCGGCGAGTACGTCGACGGCAAGACCGCGCGGGCGATGATCGAGCCCGCCGCCGCGGCGCTGTAGCCCGCACACCGCCGCCGGTCCCGCGAGGCCGCGACGCCACGCGACGACCTCACGACGTCACATCCGCGCCCGTGAATTCACCCCCTTGAGGCATCAAGTCACCACCACGGCGACTCGATTGACTCTCAGGGGGGTGAATCCGCTCTCTCCCCCGCGCCCCCGAGGAGGAGAGCCGTGCCACACTTCCTGTCCCGCCTCGCCGTCGCCGGCACCGCCACCGTGCTCGCCGCCGGACTGATCACCCCGACCACCGCCCAGGCCGCCGCCCGGCCCGGCGACCGCGCCGCCGCACTGCGGTGGACAGCCCTCGGCGACTCCTACACCGCCGGGGTCGTCGTGGCCACCGGCGACGAGACCGAACCGCGCGACGGCTGCGCCCGCACCGTCGACTCCTATCCCGAGATCCTCCGCCGCGACCTCGGCTCCCTGGTCGCCCTGCGCAACGTCAGCTGCAGCGGCGCCACCACCGGCAGCGTCGACACCGGCGCGCAGTCCCCGCTCGGCCGGCCGCTCCCGCCGCTCGGCACCGACCCCAACGGCCCCTACCCGTCCGTCCCGCCGCAGATCGACGCCGTCGACCCGGCCACCGACCTGGTCACCGTCGGGATCGGCGGCAACGACCTCGGCTTCGCCGAGATCCTCAAGAGCTGCATCGAACTCGGCGCCGTCCAGCTCGGCCGGGGCACGCCCTGCAAGAACAAGTTCGACGCGAGCCTGCCCGACCGCCTGAACCGGCTGCGCGGCGACTACGCCCGGATGCTGACCGCGCTGCACGCCAAGGCCCCGTCCGCCAGGGTCCTCACCGTCGGCTACCCGCACCTCGTCCCCGAGGACGCCACCCTCTGCCAGTTCGGCAACCCCCTGCAGTTCGGCACCTTCACCACCGGCGACCTCGCCTGGGCCCGCACCGCGCTCCTGGAGCCGCTCAACGCGCTCATCGCCCAGGACACCGCCGCCCGCGGCGACACCTTCGTGAACCTCTACCCCGCCAGCGCCGGCCACAGCGTCTGCGACGCCGACCACTGGCTGGACGGCGTGCTGACCAGCGTCATCCCCCTCGAATACGCCGTGGTGCACCCCAACGCCCGCGGCCAGGCCCACACCGCCGCCCTGGTCGAGGACGCCCTCCTCGGCGGCTGACCCGCCCCGCGACGCGGCCCCCGACGACCGGCCCGACGGGCGGGACCACCGAAAACCGGTGGCCCGCCCGCCCGTCGGGGATCATCCTGGTCCGATGCCCATCGACATCCGCGAGGCCACCCCCGAGGACTGGCCCGCCATCTGGCCGTTCTTCCACGCCGTCGTCGCCGCCGGCGAGACCTTCCCCTACCCGCTGGACATGCCCTCCGAGCTGGGCCGCGAGTGGTGGATGCTCGCCGCCCCGAACCGCACGGTGGTCGCGGTGGACGAGGACGGACGGGTCCTCGGCACCGCCAACATGAACCGCAACCGCCCCGGCAACGGCTCGCACGTGGCCAGCGCCAGCTACATGGTCGACCCGGCCCACCACGGCGAGGGGATCGGGCGGGCCCTGGTCGAGTACACCCTCGACTGGGCCCGCCGGGCCGGCTTCCGCGCCATGCAGTACAACGCGGTGGTCGCCAGCAACCACCACGCCGTGAAGCTCTACCGATCGCTCGGCTTCGAGATCGTCGGCACCGTCCCCGAGGCCTTCCTCCACCCGGTGGACGGATACGTCGGCCTGCACGTCATGCACCGGCCGCTGTAACCGTCCTACTCCTCGATCGCCCCGCCGACCCGCCGCAGGTGCTGCCGGAAGCTGTACGCCGGGTCCGCGGCGCGGCGCCGCAGGTACTCGTCGAAGGCGGTCTGCCGCCGCAGCGTGTCCCCGGCCGCGATCCGCCCGGCCTGCGCGCGCTCGGTCCGGGCGATCGCGCCGGCCGTCTCCAGCACCTCGCCGACCCGGTCGGCGGGCACGAACAGCACCCCGTCCGCGTCGGCGAACACCACGTCCTCGGCGCTCACCGGGTGCGGGCCGAACTTCGCCGTCAGCAGCGCCTCCGGCTCCCTGCCGTCCAGCCGCACCGGGCCGAGCGGCAGCGCCCCGTAACTGAAGACCGGCAGCCCGATCTCCAGCAGCTCGGGCGTGTCCCGGTGCAGCCCCCACACCACGATCCCGGCCACCCCGGCGGCCCGCGCCTCCAGCACCGCGAGGTCCCCGATGCAGGCCTCGTCGGTCCGCCCGCCGTTGTCGACCACCAGCACGTCCCCGTCCCGGGCCGCGCCGTACGCCTCCAGGAACACGTCCACGCTCCCGTAGTGCCGCACCGGCAGCACCCGCCCCGCCACCCGGGCCCCGGCCACCACCGCCCCCACTCCCACCGGCGCCACCCGCGGCTCCACCCCGAGCCGCACACAGGCGTCCGCCACCAACGGCGTGGACAGCTCCGCGAAAGCCTTCAGCATCGCCAACTCCTCTCACCGACAGCCCAGTTCACCAGCCCGGATCCTATGCCAGGCTTCAAACTCACACCATCGAGTGAAACTCCGCCGTCTACGGCACAGCCCGGTCGAGCCGCCAATAGCGTGACCACCCTCTGAAGGAGGGGCATCATGAGTGCTGTGGCGCATGAGCAACCGATCACGGGCTCCCCGACGCAGGCCGACATCCTGCTGGAGAGCTTCCTGAGCCTGCACTCCCCCGAAGGCTTCCGAGCCGAGCTCATCGAGGGAGAGATCATCGTGGCACCACCGCCGGACGGCGATCACGAGGACCACATCAATCACCTGCTCAAGCAGGTGATCCGCCTCTCCAGGACCGACATGAGCGTTTCGGGCGGCAAGGGCCTGCGCCTTGTGAGCGGCGGGCTCTGCCCGAAGAACCACGTCATCCCCGACGCCACGTTCGCTCCCGAGGAGCTCCGCCTCTTCCGCGGCGCGCCGTCCTGGATGGAACCGGACGGTGTCGCCATGGTCGCGGAGGTGACGTCCGCCAAACCCGATCAGGACCGGATCACCAAGCGGCACTGCTACGCGCGGGCCGGCATCCCGCTCTACCTGCTGATCGACCGCGAGAAGTCCCAGGTCAGCCTCTTCGGCAAACCGCATCGCGAGGAGTACACCGAGGCCCACCTCGCCGCCTTCGGTGAACCGCTCGCCATCCCCGCGCCGTTCGCATTCGACCTCGACACCAAGCCCTTCCTCTGACGCCGGGAACGCGGACGGCCCGCACCCCCCGTCAGGGGTGCGGGCCGTGGCCTGGGGCGCCGGGTCAGCCGCGGGTGGCCATGGCGCGCAGGAAGAAGGTCAGGTTGGCCGGGCGCTCCGCGAGGCGGCGCATGAAGTAGCCGTACCACTCCTGGCCGTACGGGAGGTACACGCGCATCGTGTTGCCCTCGCCGGCGAGGCGCAGCTGCTCCTCGGGGCGGATGCCGAACAGCATCTGGTACTCGAAGGAGTCCCGCTTGCGGCCGTTCCACTGGGCCAGCTGGCCGGCGATCTTGATCATGTTGGGGTCGTGCGAGGCGATCATCGGGTAGCCCTCGCCCGCCATCAGGACCTTCAGGGCGCGGACGTACGCGAGGTCGACCTCGTGCTTGCCCTGGAAGGCGACCGACTCGGGCTCCTTGTAGGCGCCCTTGCACAGGCGCACGCGGGAGCCCTCGCCCGAGAAGTCGCGGCAGTCGGCCTCGGTACGGCGCAGGTAGGCCTGGAGCACGACGCCCAGCCAGGGGAAGTCCGCCCGCAGCTCGCGCGCGATGGCGAGGGTGGAGTCGGTGGTGGTGTGGTCCTCCATGTCGAGGGTCACCGTGGTGCCGGCGTCGGCGGCGGCCTCGCAGATGCGGCGGGCGTTCTCCAGCGCGATCTTCTCGCCGTCCACCGGGAGGAACTGGCCGACGGCCGACAGCTTGACCGACACCTCGGCGCCGGCCGCGAGGCCGGTGTCCTTGAGGGCCTTGAGCAGGTGCTCGTAGGCCTCGGCGGTGCCGGCGGCCTGGGCGGCGTCCTGGGTGTCCTCGCCGAGGTGGTCCAGGGTGACCTTGCGGCCGGTGGCGATCAGGTCGTCGGTGGCGGTGACGGCGTCGTCGAGGACGTCGCCGGCGACGAAGCGCTCGACTATCGCGTGGGTCGGCGGGAACTTCTCGACCACGGTGCGGACCTGCGGGGACCGGGAGGCCGCGAGAAGGGCGGAACGGAGCATCGTGACTCCTGGAGCTGGTGTTTCCAAGGGTGGCAGAAGGGCCGGGGCGGCGGGCATCCGGGGAGCCGCGCGCAGCGCGTCCCAAGAAGGGTGGCGGCGGGCGACGGGTGGGTGGGCCCCGCCGCCCCGGCGGGCGGCGCCCGGCTGCGGGACCGGGCGTCGCGGGTGACCGGTGGCTACTGGACGAGCCGTACGATCAGCGGCACGGGGCTGGTCAGCCCATGTGCGGGTAGCGGTAGTCCGTCGGCGGGACGAAGGTCTCCTTGACCGAGCGGGTGGAGGTCCAGCGCGCCAGGTTCTGCTTGGCGCCCGCCTTGTCGTTGGTGCCCGAGGCCCGGCCGCCGCCGAAGGGCTGCTGGCCGACGACGGCGCCGGTCGGCTTGTCGTTGATGTAGAAGTTGCCGGCCGCGAAGCGCAGCTTGTGCATCGCGTCCTGGGCCGCGGCGCGGTCCTGGGAGATGATCGAGCCGGTCAGGCCGTACGGGGACACCGACTCCATCTGGGCCAGCATCTCCTCGTACTTCTCGTCCTCGTAGACGTGCACGGCCAGGATCGGGCCGAAGTACTCGTCCTTGAAGTACTCGCTCGCCGGGTCCTGGCAGACCAGGACGGTCGGGCGCACGAAGTAGCCCACCGAGTCGTCGTAGCTGCCGCCGGCGAGGACCTCGACCTGCGGGTCGGCCTGGGCGCGGTCGATGGCCGCCTTGTTCTTGGCGAAGGAGCGGTCGTCGATGACGGCCGACATGAAGTTGCTCAGGTCGCTGACGTCGCCCATGGTGAGGCCCTCGACCTCGGCGGCGAACTCGTCCTTGAGGCCGGCCCAGATCGACGCCGGGACGTAGGCCCGCGACAGCGCCGAGCACTTCTGGCCCTGGAACTCGAAGGCGCCGCGGGTCATCGCGGTCTTCAGGACCTTCGGGTCGGCGGACGGGTGGGCGACCAGGAAGTCCTTGCCGCCGGTCTCGCCGACGATCCGCGGGTAGGTGCGGTAGCCGGCGATGTTGTTGCCGACCTCGCGCCACAGGTGCTGGAAGGTGGCGGTGGAGCCGGTGAAGTGGATGCCGGCCAGCGCCGGGTGCTTGAGCGCGACCTCGGAGACGGCCAGGCCGTCGCCGGTGACCATGTTGATGACGCCCTTGGGCAGGCCGGCCTCCTCCAGCAGCTGCATCAGCAGGTGCGCGGAGAACTGCTGGGTCGGGGAGGGCTTCCACAGCACCACGTTGCCCATCAGCGCGGGCGCGGTCGGCAGGTTGCCGGCGATCGCGGTGAAGTTGAACGGGGTGATCGCGTAGACGAAGCCCTCCAGCGGGCGGTGGTCGCTGCGGTTCCACACGCCGTCCGAGGAGATCGGCTGCTCGGCCAGGATCTGGCGGGCGAAGTGCACGTTGAAGCGCAGGAAGTCGACCAGCTCGCAGGGGGTGTCGATCTCGGCCTGCTGGGCGGTCTTGGACTGGCCGAGCATGGTGGCGGCGGCCAGGGTCTCGCGCCAGGGGCCGGCCAGCAGGTCGGCGGCCCTGAGGAAGATCGCGGCGCGCGAGTCGAAGGAGAGCGCCTGCCAGGCCGGGGCAGCGGCCAGGGCAGTGTCGATGGCGTCCTGCGCGTCGGCCTGGGTGGCGTTGCGCAGGGTGCCGAGCCGAGCCGCGTGGTTGTGCGGCTGGACGACGTGGATCTCGGTGCCGCCGCCCATCCGGCGCTCACCGTTGATCGTCATGGTCAGCTGGACCGGCTCCTGGCCGCCCAGCTCCTTCAGCTTGGCCTCCAGGCGAGCCCGTTCCGGGCTCCCGGGGGCGTAGCTGTGGACCGGCTCGTTCACCGGCGCGGGGACCTGGGTCACAGCGTCCATAGAGCGCACGCTCTCCTTCGTTCAGTGCGGGGGGACTGCCGGCGCGGGTTGCACGCCGACCACAGCACGAACGCTATTCCTGGCCACCGGGCCACTTGATTGGCCGCGCGGCTAAATTCCCCCGTACGGCGTTGTCCGGCCCGACGAACCTGGTCACGCCGCGGTCACGAATCGTCCCCTCCAACCCCATGGTTCACACCTCCGTGCACCACCGGCTCACACTCCTGGCCCCGGCCACCGGCTCGCGCTCCGGCGCTCGGACTCCGAACAGCGCTCGGCCTCCGAACGGTGCGCGGACGGCGCACGCGGTGCGCCGGCGGGGTCACGGACGGCCTTCCGCCCGACGACAGCCCCGAACTCTGTCCGCCCGGCTAAAATCGACCGCGAAACGTTGTCCGGGCGGATGAAGGAGGACCGGCGTGACCACCTCCGGCCTGCCGCTCCGTCAACTCCTGATGTCCCTCGGCGAACCGCTGGTCGAACTGCAGGCCGCCCCGCAGGGCCTGGACGTCGCGGTGCGCGACGTCGCCATCCTCGACCCGGAGGACCCGCCGACCGCCGCCCCCGGCGAGCTCGTCCTCGCGATCGGCGCCCGCGGCCGCGCCGCCCTGCCCGCCCTGCGCGCGGCCGGCCGGGCCGGGGCCGCCGCCGTCGCGGTCAAGCTGGACGGCCCCGGCCAGGCCGACGCGCTGCGCGAGGCCGCCACCGACGCGGGCGTCGCCCTGCTCTCGGTGCGCCGCGAGACCCGCTGGGAGCACCTCGACTCGCTCGCCCGGGCGATCATCGCCGGCCCGGACGCCCCGGACGCCCCCGGCTCCCCCGAACCCAACGCCGGCGACCTCTTCTCCCTCGCCCAGACCGTCGCCGTGCTCACCAACGGCATCGTCTCGATCGAGGACACCTCCAGCCGGGTGCTGGCCTACTCCCGCTCCTCCGACTCCGACGAGGTCGACGACCTGCGCCGGCTGTCCATCCTCGGCTGGCAGGGCCCGGAGCCGTACCTCTCCAAGCTCCGCGAGTGGGGCATCTTCCAGCACCTGCGCAGCTCGGACGCCCCGATCGCGGTCGAGCCGCACCCCGAGCTGGGCCTGCGCCGCCGCCTGGCGGTCGGCATCCGGGCCGGGGCGCAGCCGCTCGGCACCATCTGGGTGCAGGAGGGCGCCCAGCCGCTGGCCCCGCTGGCCGAGCAGTCCCTGGTCGGCGCCGCCCGGGTCGCGGCCGCCCAGCTGGTGCGCCGCCGCCGGGAGCTGTCCGCCGACGTCCGGCTCACCCAGACCCTGCTCACCGGCCTGCTGGAGGGCTCCACCGGCCCCCAGTCGCTCGCCACCCACCTCGGCCTGGACCTGCGCCGCCCGGCCACCGTGCTGGCGTACAGCGCGCGCACCACGGACGCGCTGCACCGCTCCGACGTCACCGGCCTGATCTCGGTGCACACCGCGGCCCGGCACCGCACCGCGCTGCTCGCCCCGATCGAGTCCCGGGTGTACGTGCTGCTGCCCGAGCTGCCGCCCGGCCTGCCGATGACCACCGTGCGCGACTGGGCCTCCGAGGTGGTGACGGCCGCCCGCGAGCACCTGGGCGTCCCGCTGCGCGCCGCGATCGGCTCGACCGTCGACGGCCTGGCCCAGGTGCCCGACTCCCGCGCGCAGGCGGACCGGATCCTGGACGCGATGGGCCGCGGCGGGGTGGACCTCGACGTCGCGGCGCTGATCGACGTCCAGGCGGAGGTGCTGGTCAGCGAGATGCTGGCGCTGCTCCAGGAACGCTCCGGCCTGCGCGACCCGCGGCTGACCGCACTCGCCGCGTACGACCGCCGGCACGGCACCCGGCTCGCCGAGTCGGTGCTGGCCTGGCTGGACGCGCTCGGCGAGGTCCGGGTGGCCGCGGACGCCCTGCACATCCACCCCAACACCCTGCGCTACCGGGTCCGCCGGGCCGAGCAGCTGACCGGCATCGACCTCGCCCAGCCGCAGCAGCGCCTGCTGGCCATGCTGCAACTGCGACTGCCCGCGGACGAGTGGTCCGCGGGCAGCCCTTCACGCTCGGAGGGTCACTCGCCGTAGCCCTGGCCGCGCTTGTGCTCGTTCAGCCGGCGCCACGGGCCGCTGATGGCCAGCTGGATGCCCGGGGTCTGGATGTTGGCGAAGAGGGTCTTGCCGTCGTCCGAGAAGGTCACCCCGGTGAACTCGCTGAACTCGGGCTTCTCGGCGGTGCCGATGTTCAGCTCGTTGCGGGCGATCGGGAAGACCAGGCCCTCCTCGGTGGCGCCGAACAGGTGCGAGACGCCCTCGCCGTCCTCGCAGATCACGATGCCGCCGTACGGCGAGACGGTGATGTTGTCCGGGCCGTCGAAGTTGTCGTGGTCGCCCCAGACGTCGGTGTTGACGCCCAGCAGGACCTTCAGGGTGATGGTGCGGCGGGCCGGGTTGTAGAACCAGACCTGGCCGTCGTGCTGGAGCGGGCTCTCCGAGCGGGCGAAGCTGGAGACGAAGTAGAAGCCGCCGTCACCCCACCACATGCCCTCCAGCTTCCGGGCGCGGGTGACCTCGCCGTCCTTGAACTGCTTGCGCACCGAGACGGTCTTGGCGTCGCGGTCCGCGACCTTGACCCAGTCCACGCCGTAGGTGGTGCCGACCGCGGTGGCGCGGGAGAGGTCGTCGATGAACTTGCCCTGCGCGTCGAAGACCTTGAAGGCCTCCAGCACGCCGGCGTCGGCGGCCAGCCGGCGCAGCTTGTAGCGGCCGTGCTTGAAGCCGGCCGGCGGGGTCCAGCGGAACAGCAGGCCGTTCGGGTTCGAGGCGTCCTCGGTCAGGTAGACCTGGCCGCGCTTGGGGTCCACCACGACGGCCTCGTGGGCGTAGCGGCCGAAGGCCTTGACCGGCTGCGGGTCGCGGTTGTAGTCGTCGTCGAACGGGTCGACCTCGAAGATGTAGCCGTGGTCCTTGGTGAAGCCGTTCTTGCCGGCCTTGTCCTCGGTCTCCTCGCCGGACAGCCAGGTGCCCCACGGGGTCACGCCGCCGGCGCAGTTGGTGGCGGTGCCCGCGATGCCGACCCACTGCTCGACCGAGCCGTCCCGCTTGGCGTGCACGATGGTGCAGCCGCCGGCCGCGCCCGGGTCGTAGACGTGGCCCTCGGTCAGCGGCACCGGGTGCGGCCAGTTGGCGCGGGCGCCGGCCAGCTCGTGGTTGACGACCATGTAGTTGCCGCCGCGCTCGTCCTCGAAGGCGGAGGTGCCGTCGTGGTTGCTCGGGGTGAACTCGCCGGTGCGCAGCTTGGTGACGCCGGCCCGGTTGAGGACCTTGTACGAGAAGCCCTTCGGCAGGGACAGCAGGCCGCCCGGGTCCTGGACCAGCGGGCCGTAGCCGACGGCGGTGCCGGCGGCCGAGTTGGTCCCGGCGGCCGCGGCGACCGGGGCCTCGCCGCCGACCGGGGCGGCGATCGCGCCCGGGGCGCTGGCCAGCGCCTCGGCGCTGCCGGCGATCAGCACGCCGGCCCCGACGAGGGTGGAACGGTTGACGAAGTCCCGGCGGGACAGCGACATGGCAGCAACTCCTGAGGATGAGCGGGGGCGTCGGTGCGGGATGCCGACGCCCAGCAGGCTCCGCCGGACGGGTGAACCCGGCATGACGTCCACCTCACGCCCAGGCGGCCATTTGCCGACCGATGACCTTCACATGACCTCGGCTTTACGCCGGCCCCCTCCGGAGGGGCGCTCCGTCGGACGCCGCGCGGGCCGACAGCCCGTCAGTGCCGCGCCGCCCGCCACTGCTCCCAGGCCGCCAGCCACAGCTGCTCGGACAGCCGCTGCTCCTCCCACACGCCCGCCCCGCCGCCGCCCGGCCGCTCCCGCCACAGCTGCGCCCAGGCCCGCTGCGCCGGCAGGCTCGCCACCTCGCTCGCGAACACCGTGTACCGGACCACCTCCTCGACGGCCGCCTCGCCCTCCGCCGTGCCGACCAGCCAGTGCGTCTGCTGGGACAGCCGGTTGAGGTGGTTCACCATCGAGGTCACCGCCGCCGCGGCCTCCTCCCGGGTCTCGGTGGCCAGCCGCATCTGCTGGCGCACCGCCGTCTCCCAGCGCACCGCGCCGACGTCCCCGCGCAGCCCGCGCGGCAGCCGCGGCGTGCGCCCGACCCGCACCTGCGCCTCGATCGCGGCGGACTCGGCGACGGTCTGCGCGATCAGCGCCCGGTGCGCCTCCATCCCGACGGCGGGCGGCAGTTCGCGCTCCTCGACCGGCACGTGGCGGGCCCGCCGGGCGGCCAGGTCGCGCAGCAGTCCGGTGCGTCCGCGCAGGCAGCGCTCGAAGTCGCCGATCGCGCCGAGCTCCACCGCGCCGGGGGCCACCCCGCGCCCGCAGACCGTCACGGTCAGCCCGCCGACCCGCAGTCGCCCGGCCCACACCGCCTCCGGCCCGGACGCCGCCGGGGCGCCGGGCTCCGGCACCGGCCGGTCCTCGTGCACCTCCACCGCGCAGGGCTCGCCGTCCACCGTGATCCAGGCGCGCAACGCCCGTACCCGGCCCGGCCCGTCGCCCTCGTCGATGCCCAACTGCTCGTAGACGCGGTCCCGTTCGTCCTCGACCAGGTCCTCCAGCTCGGGCAGCCGCTCGCCCCGGTCGGCGCCCGGCCGGTAGGTGCGCACGGTGACGTACGGGCCGGCCGCCGAGCGCCAGTCACCGCACTGGACCTCGACCCAGCGCAGCTCGCCGCCGGAGGTCTCGAAGGCGGCCAGCGCCTCACCGTCCAGCGCCTCACCGTCGGCCCCGTCACCGGCCGCCGCGTCACCGGTCCGCACGTCCCCGGCCACCGTTCGACCGGCGACCACGCCGTACACCGGGAAGTCGGCCGCCGCCAGGGTCCGGCGGGAGAACGCCTCCTGATCGGCGAACGGGTCGACGGGCCGGCCGGCGGTCCGGTCCACGGGCGGTTCGGCCGCCCGGCCCGACGGCCGGTCGGCGGGCTGCTCCGCGGTCCGGTCCGCGCCGCGCTCCGCGGGCCGACCGGCGAAACGGTCCTCCCGGACCGGCCGGTCCGGAGCCGGGACGGACTCCGAGGGCCCGGTGTTCCGCTTCTGGTGCCTGCCGCCGTTCTCCCGCATCATCCTGTGCCGCACCCCCGATTCCTCGCACCCGCACCGCTGACGCCACCTTACGTGCCCGCAGCTGCCGGGTCATCAGCTCCGCCTCCGGACGGGGGTGGTGGCCGTGTCAGGACGCCCGTTGTCAGCGGCCCTCCCTAACCTGGCGGCATGACAGCACAGAACGAGGCAGCACAGAACGAGGCAGCACAGAACGGGGCGGCGCACGACGGCGCCGCCCAGGACCGGACCCAGCAGGGCGTCTTCCCCGCCCGGATCAGCATCGTCACCCTCGGGGTGACCGACCTCGACCGCAGCGCCCGCTTCTACGAGGCGCTCGGCTGGAAGCGCTCCGCCGCCTCCAGCCCGGAGATCGTCTGGTTCCGCACCGCCGACTCGGCGCTCGGGCTCTTCCCCACCGAGGAGCTGGCCGCCGACGCGGGCCTGCCCCCCGCCGGCGAGCCCTCCTTCCGCGGCGTCACCCTCGCGGTGAACCTGGAGTCCCCCGCCCTGGTGGACGCCGCGCTGCGGACGGCGGTGGAGGCCGGCGCCGTGGTGGTCAAGCCGCCGGTCCCGACCGACTGGGGCGGCTACTCCGGCTACTTCGAGGACCCGGACGGCCACCTCTGGGAGCTGGCCCACAACCCGTTCTTCCCCTTCACCGAGGACGGCTCACTGGACCTTCCGTGACCCGGGCCCGGCTCGGCGCACTCCGTGAAGGGCGGGAGGATCAGCTCCTGGAGCGCGCCTTGAAGGCGGCCTTGCGCGCCTCCTTGGCCAGCGCCCGGTCCGGGTGCAGCTCCCCGATCGCCTCCAGGACGTCCGCCGTGTACGGGTGGTCGACCCGCCACAGCTCGCCGAACCACCCGGCCGGATCGCCGTTCACCGGCAGGTCGGTGATCAGTTCGCGGAGCAGCTCGGCGTCCCCGCCGTTGTCCAGCAGCTGGGCGGCGAAGGTGTCGACCACCGTCCACAGGGCCATCGCCCGGTCCGGCACCGGCACGTCCGTCGCGCCCTGCGCGGCCAGCCAGGCCCGCGCCGCGCCACCCAGCTCCGGGTCGTCCACGGCCTCCCGGACGGCCGGCTCCGCGTCCGGCCCGAGCAGGTTGAGCGCCGAGACGCAGAGCATCCGGCGCAGCGGGCCGTAGCCGTCGGTGCCGCGCGCCGCCGCGAGCAGCTCGCGCGCCGCCGCCACCGGCTCCCGGTCGGCGGTCCACACCCGCAGCTCCTCCTCCGGCAGCACGTTGGCGGACTCGCACACCCCGCGCAGCAGCTCGGCCGCGTTCCCCCGGGCCAGGTCGCCGACCAGCGGGGCGTCGTAGCCGTCCTCCAGCAGCCACTGGCGGATGCCGTACTGGCCGAGCGGGGTGAGCCGGACCAGCCCGAAGCGGGCCGACTCCTCCTCGTCCAGCGGCTCCTCGCCGACCACGGCGGACTC
Source organism: Kitasatospora sp. NPDC057738 (assembly GCF_042798815.1). Taxonomy (NCBI): domain Bacteria; kingdom Bacillati; phylum Actinomycetota; class Actinomycetes; order Kitasatosporales; family Streptomycetaceae; genus Kitasatospora; species Kitasatospora sp. NPDC057738. The sequence continues at coordinate 37,651 of NZ_JBHVJT010000073.1, forward strand.
CTCGCCGTCCTCCTCGTCGAACAGCTCGGGGTCGATCGGGCGGTAGTCCAGCAGGCCGAGCTCGGCGAGGTCGCCCAGCATCGGGTCCAGCGCGACCATCACGTCCGTGATGTCGCCGAGCAGCTCCTCGCTGGGCTCCTCGCCCTCCGGGACGACCAGCAGCGCGGCCAGCACGCCCAGCGGCACGGTCTCGTTGCCCGGCTCGGCGAAGGCGGTGGTCTCGTAGAGCACCTGCAGGGCCTCGTCCAGCAGCTCGGCGGCCTCGTCGCGGGCCTCCTCGACCTCGGAGAGCCCGTCCTCGTCCTCCTCCTCGTCCGCGCCGTCCCCGGCCGGTTCCGCCGCGCCCTCGGCCCCCTCCGGGACGGAGTCCGCCTCGACGGCCAGCTCCCGGACGATCCCGGCGGCGGTCAGCCACAGCTCCAGGACGGTCTCCGGGTCGCCCTGCTCGGCGGGTTCCAGGTCCGGGCCCGGGACGGCGACGTGCTCGCCGTCCGCGGTCGTGCCGAGCTCCACCAGGTCCAGGTCGCAGGCCAGCGACCAGGCCCGCAGCGCCTCGACCTCGGCCTCCTCGGGCACCTCGCCCTCGGCCGGGGCCAGGCCCAGCAGCCGGGCCGCGGGTGCCCGGTCCGCCTCGACCAGGTCGCCGAACTCGTCCACTTCCCGGTGCGGGGCGGCCCAGCGGGCCAGCGCCAGCGCGTACCCGAACATCGGTACGGCCTTCGCCTGCTCGGCCAGCTCCCGCTCGGCGGGCAGCTTCACCGGCGGGACCAGGACGGCCGCGTCGTCCAGGTCCTCGTCGTCCAGCCCGTGCGCGGCGAACGCCCCGTAGAGGTCCTGGAGCTCCAGGTCCGCGGGCAGCACCGCCTCGGCCGCGCCCTCCCCCGCCGAAGCCCCGGTGTTCTTGCGACGTCGTCCGGCCATCGTTGTGCGCTCTCCCTCAGCCAGCGGTCAGCCCAACAGCGCCGCGTACCGATCCATCACCTCAGCGTATAGGCCGGGCACCCCCGATGCCCGGCCGTACGGGGCGCACCCAGGGGCGCGCGCCATGGACGTGCGCCCACCCCTTATCCTTCGGTCTGGTAGCGCGCACACCCCGCGCCTGCCACCGGGGCAACGAAGCCCAACCGCCCTCCGCCCGACCCCGGGCCGGAGGGGCCCTCTTCAGCTCACCTCGCCCCACCAGGGAGCCCGTACCCGCGGCCACCACCACAGCGCCTCCGGACGGGCGCGCCGGCACAACCCCGCCGACCCCGGTGGTGCCCGGCCACAGGAGACCCCTGCCATGGCGGACCTCTCCCCCGCCGGCTCCGGCCTGCGCACCGCGCAGCTCGACGGACGCCGACTGTCGGAGGCCCTGCTTCCCCTGGAGCTCGCGCCGCGCGCCCAGCTCCAGCTCGCCGCGATCAGCCGCTGGAACGCGCTGCGCGGCGTCCGCGTCGGCCTGGTGGCCGCCGCCCTGCTGCTGATGCTGATCGGCGCCAACCTCGCGACGCCGATCTACTCGCTCCTCCAGCAGCGGCTGCACCTCACCGCGCTCGACACCACCGTCCTGTTCGCGATCTACGTACTGGCGCTGGTCCCGGTGCTGGCCGTGGTCGGCCACTGGTCCGACCACCTCGGCCGACGCGCCCTGATCCTGCCCGCCGTCGCACTGGCCGCCGCCGGCGACGTCGTGTTCGCCACCTCCGGCAGCTTCTGGCAGCTCGCCGCCGGCCGAGCCGTCCAGGGCATCGCCGTCGGCCTGTCCACCGGAGCCGCCGGGGCCGCCCTCGGCGACCTGCTGCCCGACCGGCCGACCCAGGCCGCCAAGATCACCCTGGCCTGCTCGGCGGGCGGCGTCGCGCTCGGCCCGGTGGTCGGCGCCCTGCTGGCCGGCGGCTCCGACCCGCTGCTCACCCCGTTCCTGCTGCACGCCGTCGCCCTGCTGGCGCTCTGCGTGCCGCTGGCCCTCCTCCACCCCCGGATGCCCGGCCGCAGCCGCCCGCCGGCCTCCCCGCCCCGCATCACCACCCCGGCCCACCTGCGCCCGCAGCGCCTGCGGCTGCCGCGCACCGGGCGCCGCGAGTTCCTGCTCGCCGCCACCGCCGGCTTCATCTCCTACGCGGTGTTCGGCGTCTACCTCAGCCTGGCCCCGGCCTTCGCCGCCCAGCTGCTGCACACCGACTCCAAGCTGGTCGGCGCGATCGTGGCGGCCCTCCTGCTCGGCTCCTCGGCCGCCACCCAGCTGCTCGTCCCGCCGACCTCGGACCGCGTGGTGACCGCCCTCGGCATGGCCGGCCTGGCCGCCGGCCTCGGCCTGGTCGTCGCCGCCCAGTACACCGGCACCCCGGCGCTGCTCTTCATCGGCAGCGTCCTCGGCGGAATCTCCCAGGGCGTGGCCTTCCGCTCCCTGTTCACCGCCGCCGTCGGTGCGATGAACCCGGAACGCCGCGGCTCCGAGCTGAGCACCCTCTGGGTCATCGTCTACCTCGGCAGCTCCGCCCCCATCATCGCCCTCGGCGCCCTCGTCCAGACCTACGGCCTCCTCCCCTCCGTCAGCGGCTTCGCCGCCCTCGCCGCCCTCGCCTGCACCGGCCTGGCGATGGCCGTCGCCCGCAAGCCCAGGCCCACGGCCTGACCCCACGAGAAAAGCCGCTGCCCGGGACTTCCGAAGAAGTCCCGGGCAGCCGGCGTTTCGGTCCCTACTCCCAGGGCTTCCATTTGCCGGTGTCGATCTCGACGTCAAAGGGCTTCGGCAGCCGGACGGTCTCACCGAACTTCCACTCGCCCAGCACCTCGTACGTTCCCTCGCCCCGGTTCGGCTCCCCGAACAGGGTGACACCGGACTGCCGCGGGTCGCGGTCCACCAGCAGGTAGTAGGGCACTCCGCCCCGGGCGTACCCGTTCCACTTGGTGGACTTGATCTGCCGACCGAACATCGGGCGGCGGTCGTAGCGGGCATTGGACGGGGAGGTCACCTCGACCGCCATGCCGATGTCGTCCGGGTGGAGGCGGGAGACGTCTCCGTTCAGAGCCCGCTCCTCCACCTCGGTGCCCACGATGACGAGGTCCGGGATGTAGCCGTCACCGATCTCCACCAGGTCCAGATTGACCGTCTGCAGTGCCCTCCACGGGAAGGCCGGATCCGAACCCAGGGCCAGCGCGAACCGTCGCTCAATGTGCGAGAGGAACACCGCATGAGTAACTGCCGGCGCCGGTGACACGACGAACTCCCCTCCGATGACCTCGACCCGAGTGCCGTCGTCCGGAATCCGCAGATACCCCTGGAGCTCGCCCCGGACCCACATGGCGTACGGCGAGTCGGGCAACGTCCAGTGCCCGGTTGCTTCCACAGCCATTCGTCGCTCCCTCCACGGTCGCGGCTCCAGCCTGGCCGCCCGGTCGCAGATATACCACTGCCGCACAAACCTTTCCCTCGAAGGAGAGGTTTGCGCGGCAGCAGGTTGACGATCGGCGAACGTCCTCAGACGTTGAAGCCGAGGGCGCGGAGCTGGTCGCGGCCGTCGTCGGTGATCTTGTCCGGGCCCCACGGCGGCATCCAGACCCAGTTGATGCGCAGGTCCTGCACCAGGCCGTCGGTGGCGGTCTTGGCCTGGTCCTCGATGACGTCGGTCAGCGGGCAGGCCGCCGAGGTGAGCGTCATGTCGATGGTGGCCACGTCGGACTCGTCGATGTGGATGCCGTAGATCAGGCCCAGGTTGGGGTTCGCCCGCCGCCGGGTGGACACCCGCGCGCCATCTGCTTCGTTGAGCAGGTTCACCGCCGTTCCCCGCCATCCACCCCCACCCCCCGCCGCGCGTCGCACGGCCAGGGGGCGCATAAGCGATCTTTCGGACACGCTCGGGGCCGGCCCTCAGCCTTCGTCTTCGCTGAGACGAGGTAGTCACGTCCAGTCGCAGCCGAGGAAGAAGCGCCGTGCAACCACTGTGCGGCGTGGCCCTACGGGCGGGTCGCTCCGTGCTCCAGGTAGACGGTCTCGAACTGGGTCCTGGCCACGCGGGCGGCGCGGACGCGGCGGGCGAGGCGCGGGATGAGGAGGTCGTCGAGCTGGTCGGCGGCGTGGAAGGCGTACTCGCCGATCTCCACCCGGTCGACGGTGATGCTGTCGAGCTCGTCGGCGGGAAGGATGCCACCGTCGAAGACGAAGAGCAGCTTGTCGCCCTCGGTGGGGTGAGGTGCCCAGTCGGCGACGAGCAGGCGCCCGATCGGCGGGGTGATGCCGAGCTCCTCCTTGACCTCCCGGGCCGCGCCCTCGCTCGGGGTCTCGCCGGCGTGCAGGTAGCCGCCGGGGATCTCCCAGCCGGGCTTGTAGGTCGGCTGCACGAGGAGGACACGGTCGTCCTCGTCGAAGAAGAGCACGCCGGCGGCGGTGCGGGGCCGGGCCACGACCTCGTGAGGCTGGGAGTCGCTCATGGCGACGACTGTAGCCGCCCGACCCCGCCACGTGACGATCTTGAGCCGCTGTGCGACGCCCGCCGGCAAACAGCTGGGTTTGCCGCGCTGTTGGCGGACCCAGTTGGTCACCAGGTGTCGGGGGATGAAGTGGTAGCGGACTTGCTCGGGGGCGATTTCGAGTGTGTGCCGTACCCGGCGTTCGAGCGGCAGGGTCGAGGAGTCCACGCGCGGCCCTGGGTCGAGGGCGATCTGGACGTCGCGGAGCTCCATGGCGGTCGAGATCCGGTGGATGGCCACGTTGGTGGGCCCGAAGGCCGTCCACATGTGGTTGGCGTCGTGGCCGAGGAGATGGTGACGCCCGAGGCTCAGTGGATCGGGCGGATCATCGCGGTCAGCCGGGGCGACTCCGGAGAGGGCTGTTGCGCGTTGAACGCCTGGTAGCCCCACATCTCGTAGAGCCGCTGGACCTTGCCGTCTCCGGCGAGCGGGTTGACCAGGAGGGTGACACGGCCCTCAACGCGGCGGCGCAGCAGGTCGTCGTGGATTCGGCGGGCGGCACCCGTGCCCCGCCATGGGCTCCGGACGCCGATTTCCTTGATGGCCAGAGCCGGGGCTTCGGTGTAGCCCTCTGGAAGGGGCTCGGTCATGCGCTTCCAGTACCGGTCGCTCGCCTCGACCGTGTTGCCATAGGCGTAGCCGACCGGTACCTCGCCGTCGTAGCCGAGGACGAGCTCGAAGCCGGGCTCGGTGGCATGCCGGTCGAGGCGTTCGGCGAACACGTCGACGCGGTAGTTCGGCAGGTGCAGCAGTGGGGCCCGCACGTCGGTGTACACGTCCAGCAGGTCCTGCCGGGCCCCGGGGGGCAGGGTGGTGTGGTGACGGAGTTCGACGGTCACGCGGTGGTCCTCCAGGTGTTGTGGGCGTACGCCGTCCAAGTGTGGTCCGGGCCACTACCGCCGGCCCGCCCGTTCAGCGAGTTGCCGAAGGCGGCCAGCATCCGGGTGACGCGGGGATGCGCGGAGTCCTCGACCGGGACGGACATGGCGGTTGCGATCGCGGGCTCCAGATCGCCCTGCCCGAGCTGGGCGCGGGCGAGCCGGACTGTGGTGATCGCTCGGGACCTCTGCATGGTGTCGCGCCGCTGGGCGATGCTGCGGTGCGCGTGTGCTTCCGCGTCCTCCCAGTTCCCGGCCGCGAGGTGGGCGGCGAGGGCGAGGGAGTCGAGTTCGGACTGGTCGTAGAAGGCGGTGATCCACACCGGTCGGGAGACGTCGAGGTCGGCCCGGTTGAGGGCGTCCTGTGCGTGCCCGATGGACCGACGGACCGCGTTGGAGTCCCCGGTCAGGCCGTGGATGGCCGCGTGGCGGGCGTGTCCGAGAGAGGCGAACAGCGGGTCACGTCGGGCGATCGGTAGGCTGCGGGCGACCTCATTGGCGGCGAGCGCGTCGCCTGTCTGCCCGAGGTGCCGGTACAGGCTCCCCGCGTGGGACCAGATGCGGAACTGGATGCCGGAGTCGCCGGACATCGCCGCCAGGGTGGCTGCCTTCTGGTGGTGTTCGAGGGCGGCGTCGAAGCGACGGCCGTCGATCGCGGCCCACATCGCCGAGGACATGAACGATGCCGCGCACGCGTACAGCTGGGCCCGGACCCGCTGGGTCGCGGTGCCGTTCTTCTGCAGGCCGAGGGCTTCCTCGGCGAGCGCGGTCGCCCTGGTCTCGATGCTGAGCCGACCGCCGTGGCGGTGGTCGCTGGCGATGACCTCGGCGAAGCGGGCCTGCAGTCTCCGCACGTCACCGACGCCGATCCGGCCGCCCGCCGCCACGGCAGGGGGGCTCGTGAGCACGGTCACGGCCGCGCCTCCGGCCGCAGCTATGAAGTCGCGTCGCCTCACGTCGTCCTCCGGTGTGGTGCGGGCCCGCCCGGTCGGGACGAAGCCCAGGTCTTCGGGCGCACATGCGAATACTGCCCTGAGTGCGAGGCGGATCTTCACGGGCGGCCACCGGGTCGCGCCGGTCAGCCAGTTGTGCACCGTACGCTCTGACACGGAGCCGAGCTTCCCCGTGAGGGTCCTGATCTCGGTGTTCACTTCGCGTGCCAACTCGGCCTTGGTCATGCGGCGTTCGGACATCCGGAGGCGGAGCGGGACATTGGCCAGCATGCGGCCAACGTAGTCGTGTTGTTACGTCCGTACAGAGGGCCGGGTAATGGGACGGTCAAGTTTTCCGGTCGAGATGGACCAGAGTGCCTGCAACTTTGCCTCACCGTACGACCTATGACGGTCGTTCACTGATTGCACGCCGCTCGGCCCCGGGCGGCCCCGGCGCAAGATCCCGCCCCGTGAACGGCCGTGCGCCGGCTCAGTCTCCACCCTTGGAGGAGCAGCATGATGCACTCCCCGGCCCGATATCGGCGCCGCATCGCCCGTCGTCCGAGGACGGTCGTTGTCCAAGCCGACTCTTTCTGCAACCTGGATTGCGCCTACTGCTACCTACCCGACCGCAAGCGGCGGGCCCTCATGTCGGTCGCGATCGCCGAGGCGGTAGCCCGTTCCGTCGCCGAGTTCGCCGATACCGCATCACCGGGGCCGGTCGAGGTGGTCTGGCACGCCGGCGAACCACTGGCCGTTGGCCGTACGCGGCTCGCGGAGCTGCTGGCCCCGTTCGAACCGTTGCGGCAGGCCGGGTTGGTCGAGCACTCGGTGCAGACCAACGCCGTACTGATCACCCCGGCCTGGTGCGACTTCCTCACCGCGTACGAGTTCCGCGTCGGGGTGAGCGTCGACGGCCCTTCCGCCCTCAACCGCTGGCGCGTGGACTGGTCCGGACGCCCGACCTTCGACCGGATCATGAAGGGCGTTGGGTGCCTGCGCGAGTACGGCGTACGGTTCTCGGCGATCGCGGTCGTCAGCGCGGAGAGCATCGGCGACCCCGAGGGCCTGCTCGACTTCATGGCCGACCTCGGTTGCCACATGGTGGGTCTGAACATGGAGGAAAGGGAAGGCGTCAACACCGACCGGGCGGTTCCCTCCGCCGAACAGGCCCGCGCGTTCTGGCGCCGCACCATTGCCTGGTCACGCCGCAACCGCGACCTGACCATCCGCGAGATCGACCGACTCGGCGGCTACCTGCGGGACGTCCGCGCCGGACACCGGGCCGCCTGGGACCGCGTGTTGATCGACCCGATCCCGACCGTCGCCTCCAATGGCGACGTCGTCCTGCTTTCGCCCGAACTCGCTGGAATCACCGACCCTGCCTACGAGGACTTCCGGGCCGGGAACGTCCTGGAGCGGAGCATCGGCTCAATGCTGGACCGCGCCCACCGCCTGCGCTATGTGCGCGAGTTTCTGACCGGCCTGGACGCGTGTGAGGCCACCTGCGACCTCTTCGACTTCTGCCGAGGGGCCCAGGCCGGCAATCGCTACTTCGAGAACGGCCGCCTGGACACCACGGAGACGAACTACTGCCGCGTGTCCCGGCAGGCCCTGGTCACCGCCCTGTCCGATACCGTCCAAGAGGAGAAAGTCGCATGACCCTGCTCGAACTGCTGGCCGCCAGCAACACTGCCGTCGTCGCCGACCTCACCGGCGTCAACGTGACGGACCCCACCGCCGGGCCGTTCGACAACCGGCCCACCTGGGACAACAACGGGCCGAAGTTCGACAACCGGCCTACCTGGGACAACTGGTCGAACAAGAACAAGCGTAAGTAGCGCTACCCCGGACCACCCCGGGCCCACACCAGCTGGTGCGGGCCCGGCCCGACCTTCGAGAGAGCGGAGCCTCCCATGGGCGGCATCACCTTCGGCCGTGTCACCGTGACCCTGCCCCACCTGAACGAGCCCGGGCTCTACTTGTCCAACGTCACGACCCTGGACTCCGCCCGGGGCATCGTCCAGGACTTCCAGTACGGCGACGCCGACCTGCGGGCCCTGGATCTCGCCGAGACCCGCCTCGTCACCGGCCGCGTCTCCAACCTGCGGGTCGACCGCGTGCAGCTCGACCAGGTCCGCCTCGACTCCGTCGAGTTCGACACCTGCGACCTCGCCACCACTCGCATCACCGACAGCAAGCTCTCCCGCGTCGTCTTCCGCAACTGCAAGATCATGGGTGCCGGGCTCATCGGCGTGGCCCTGGACAACGTCCTCTTCGACAACTGCAAGCTCGACTACGCGACCTTTGAGCAGATCCGCGCCACCGGCGCGGTCGTCTTCTCCAAGTGCGGGCTCACCGAGGCGTCGTTCACTGGTTGCGACCTCGGCAGCGCGGTCCTCGACGCCTGCATCCTGCGGCTGACCGAGTTCGGCCGGGGCAAGTACCAGGGCCTCGATCTGCGAGGCAACAACCTCACCACACTGCGGGGCGTCGCCAACCTCGACAAGGTCCTCATCGACCGCACCCAGCAGGCCGAACTCGCCGAAGCCCTGGTCGCCGAGCTGGACGTGACCTTCGCTGACACCCTCGACGACCGGTAAACCCAGCCCGGGAGGAACCCGCGTGGCTCTCGCCATCGCCCACACCGATCCCGCCACCCTCATCGCCAGGTGTGACAGCACCGGCGTCCGCACCGCTCGCGGCGAGCCCGACTACGAGGACGGGGCCGTTCTCCCGGCCGGCCCCTGGCAGCCCCTCACCGCCGTGCTGGCGGCAGAACTCCGCCCGACCGAGCGGAGCGCCGACAGCGCGCTCGTGGAACTGGTGAAGCTGCCCGACGGCCCTCCACCGGCTACCCTCGCCGACCAACTCGGCGACCCCGACGCCGTCCACCTCGGCCAGGCCAGGAGCCCGGCCAAGACCCTCACCACCACCCCGAATTACCAGGACGGCCGCCGCATCGGCCTGCACATCGACAATTGGGACAGACTCCGCTGCCAGGCCAAGCACACCGGTCGCCGACGCCTGTGCTTCAACCTCGGTCCCGGAACCCGCTACCTCCTGCTCAGTGGCCTCGACATCCGCGCCATCTGCCGCAATCTCCACGCCGACCCCGAGGACCGCTATCCGCACACCGACGACCTGCGGGCCTACGCCGCCCTCGGGCTGCCCCTGCGTGTCTTCCGGCTGCGGATCAACCCCGGCGAGGGCTACATCGCCCCCACCGAACTGCTGCCCCACGACGGCTCCACCGAGGACCAGCCCCAACCGTCCACCGCCGCGTTCTGGCTCGGCCACTGGCCACGTGGCGTCCTGGCCTCGCTGATCTGACATCGGCCCGTGCGAGCTGTTCCGCTGCCCGTGATGGTGGCAGCGCCGCGTCCGATCCCCATTCACGTTGGAGACTTTCATGGCTGCTGCGCCGCCGCAAAGCCCTCATCCGGTCACGCCTCGGCTGCCGATCGGCCCGACCTTCGACCAGGAGCTGTGCGGGCTCGTGCTCGACACCGCACCCCGCCTGTTCGCTGTCGTCCAGGTTTGGGGCGAGGGCCTCCCGGACATCGACGGGTGAGTCGTGGCCTGGGGAGTCGCCGACCACAGTGGGCGAGCGCACGTGATCAGCATCGACGGACAGGCGCGAATGACCCTCGCGTCTCCCGATCGGGCCTTGCGCCATTTCGCCGGGCGACCGGGGATCACCGCACGGCTGGTCTGGCTCGCACAGCCGAGTGCGGCAGCAGTGGATCGGACCGAAGCCGCCTGACCCTGGCCGGCCGACGCGAGCGGGCCGTGATGGACGCAGCGGGCTCGGGTCTTGGGGCCGAGCCCACCCGATTGGGCCGGGTGGGAGCGCTCCTGTGGCGTTGGTGCCGGCGACCCCGGCCTTCCTTGACCGGGGCCACCCCGAGGACGTCGCCTTCCTCGCCGGCCCCAGCGCTTCCTTCATCACCGGCCAGTCGTTGCACGTCGACGGCGGCCGGCTCCTCCACTGACCGGCCCATCCCACCGAACAGGAAGCAAGCCACCATGCAGCACCGCGTCCGCGCCGTACTCCTCACCCCGAACGACACCATGCTGTTGATCAAGCGCATCCGCCCCGGCATCGCCCCGTACTGGGTGATCGTCGGCGGCAGGATCGAGCCCACTGACGCCACCCCCGAGGAGGCCCTGCTGCGCGAGGTCCGCGAGGAGATCGCCGGCGAAGCCGAGATCGTCCGCCTCCTCTACACCGTCGAAGCCGGCGACGAGCGCCAGGAGTTCTACCTCGCCACCATCGAGAAGTGGAACTTCGAGGACCGCACCGGTCCCGAGTTCAGCCAGGAAGGCCGAGGCGAGTACCTCCTGGAGGAGATCCCCCTCACAATCGAAGCCCTCGACGCGGTCAACCTCCTGCCCCACGAGTTCGCCACGGCCCTCCGCGAGGCCGTCGAACGTGGGGACCTCCTCGCCGCCGGGTAACCACAGGCCGGTAGCCGTATCAGCGCACTGGGTGTCACAAACACCTCACGCAGCGTCAAGTGCCGTGGTACGTTCCGCATTCCAAGAGAAAACAGGCGACCCCGGCGGTGCTGGTAACACCCCGGGGTCCGGCAACAGGAGCTGAATCTCCCGATGCGCGTCCATCGTAGTCACCCCGGTCTTCCGGTACCGCCCTGATGGCGGGAAAATCCGCTTGGGTGGCCGTCCGGCTGACGTCGTGTGCGCTTGGTGCGAGTGGAGCCCGCATCGTAGTCGGACGCAGGGGCTCATGCAGGCGCCCGGAATTGTTGCCCTGAGCACGCAAGAGAGCTTCTTTGTAGCCTGTGGCCCCGCCGGGCGGTCTCCCGTGTCCGCACGGATCGGGAGAGAGGGGCCCGGGACATGGATGTTCTGCACGAGCGATGTGCGGGTGTCGATGTCAGCAAGATCGACTGCAAGGTCGCCATTCGCATACCCGGCAAGGGTGTCCGCCCCCACCGCGAGGTGAGGACCTTCTCCGCGATGACCGACGACCTGCTGGCCTTGCGGGACTGGCTGGTGGACAACGGCATCACGGTCGTCGGCATGGAGGCCACCGGCGCGTACTGGAAGCCGCTGTACTACCTGCTGGAAGCCACCGACGGCATCGAGCCGTGGCTGCTCAACGCCCAGCACATGAAAGCCGTTCCGGGCCGCAAAACCGACGTCAAGGACTCGCAGTGGATCTGCAGGCTGGTCGAGCACGGCCTGGTCCGCCCGAGTTTCGTGCCACCGCGTGAGATCCGCCAGTTACGGGACCTGACCCGGTATCGCACCGAGACCGTCCGCGACCGTGCCCGCGACGTCAACCGGCTGAACACGTTCCTGGAGGACGCCGGGATCAAACTGTCCACGGTCGTCTCCGACATCACCGGAACCTCGGCGCGGCGCATGCTCGACGCACTCGTGGCCGGTGAACGCGACCCCGAGGTCCTGTCCGAACTCGCCCTGGGAGCGATGCGCGGCAAGATCCCCGTACTGAACCGCGCATTGGCCGGCCACTTCACCGAACACCATGCCTTCGTCGTCGACACGATGCTCACCGCGCTGGACCACGCACAGGAGCGGATCGAGAGCCTCGGCCGGGAGATCGACCGGCAGTTGGAACCCTTCCGCCGCCAGATCGAACTCCTGGTCACCATCCCGGGTGTGGGGCTCGCGGCCGCGCAGGTCATCCTCGCAGAGATCGGCACCGACATGAGCCGCTTCCCCACCGCCGGACACCTCGCCTCCTGGGCCGGCATGTGCCCGGGCAACCACGAATCCGCGGGCAGGCGCCGACGCGGCACCACCCGCCCCGGCGACGTCTGGCTCAAGGGGGCACTGGGCATCGTCGCCCTGTCGGCTTCCCGCACCAAAGGCACCTACCTGGCCGGCCGGTACCGGCGGCTGATCGGCCACCTCGGCAGGAACCGGACCATGGTGGCCATCGGACACTCCGTACTCATCGCGGCCTGGCACATGCTCGGCTCCGACACTCCCTATCGGGACCTCGGCCCCGAACACTTCACCGAACGCCTCGGAAAAGCCCGCCAGACCCGACGCCTCGTCGCCCAACTCGCCGCCCTCGGCTACGACGTCGACCTCCACGCCAAGCCCACAACCACCGTCGCCAGCCCCGGGTAATTTTCAAGAGAGCGCCCACGTGCGCAACTTCACCGTGCTGCCCAACGCCGTGCTTCAGTACCGGCGGTTGAGCTACACCGCCCGCGGCCTGCTCGCGGATCTCCTCTCCCGCCCCGACGGCTGGCGGGAGGACGGTCGGCACATGGCCGACTCCAGCCCGCAGGGGCGCGGAGCGATCCGCAAGGCCCTGAAGGAGCTGACCGACGCGGGCTTCTACCGCGTTGAGAAGATCCGCATGCCGGACGGCACCATCCGCACCGAGACCCACGTGTACGACACACCATGGTTCGCGCCGGATGTCACCCGTCCGGCGCCCGGTGGAGCGGCCACCGGGCGCGCTGGCAGCCCTGTTGTAAAGGACCGGCAGCAAGAACCCACCCTCCCCGCGAGTCCGGCCGATGACGTCGAATCAGAAGGACGGGAGGAGGATTTCGAGACCGAAGAGGTCCGCGAGGCGGTCGCCACGCTGTTCCGGGTGATCCGCCCCGAGCCCCGACTGCGCCTGGGCGAGGCCGAAGCCGCCGAACTCGCGCCCCTCGTCGCACAGTGGCTGCAGCGCGGCGCGGCCCACACCGACCTCGCCCAGGCCCTGCTGCCGGGCCTGCCCACCCCGGTGCACTCGGCGGCCGCCGTGCTCCGCTACCGCCTGGAGCACAAGATGCCGCCCGCGCGGCCCGCCGCACGGCCACCAGCCCGGTACTCCGAGTGCGCTAAGTGCCACGACCCCGTGCCCCGACCGGGCATCTGCCGCCCGTGCGCCGGCCTGACAACCCGATCCCTCACGGTCGGCCAGGGGGCGGACGTGGCAGCCGCGGGTGCCGCCCGGGTCCGAACCGCACTGCGCTCCGCGATGACCGGCAGTCGACCTGCACACATCGCCGCCTGAACCACGTCGCCCTGCTCCATCAGCGCCGCGGGGCGGCCGGGAGGGAGGGGAGGCGGGGGGGGGGGGGAGGTGCGGGGGCGGGGTGCGGGGGGGGAGGAGGGGGGGGGGGGGTGGGAGGG
>NZ_JBHVJT010000074.1:0-19750 GCF_042798815.1 Kitasatospora sp. NPDC057738
CGCCGGGGTGCCGTCGGCGGAGGCGATCGCCGTGAGGCCGAGCGTGGCGGCCGCGGCGACGGCGCCGCCAACGAGCCAGCGGGACATGCGCTTTGCCATGAGTATTCCTCTTCGTTCGTTTGATGTTGCCCTGGTCGACAGATCGCCGGAATGGGACGAAGACCCCGGATGGAAGGCGAACCGACATGATGCGATGAAGCGTCATGAATGGCGGGAACAAGGGTTGGAGGCCACTTGACCACCCCTGTGACCATCGGCGGAAACCGCCCCATCGAACCAGATCGACTGAGCCCGCGCCAAGACCCTTTTTGCAGCTCAGGCAGGCAAGTTGTCACGATTTGGAATGCATTTGATCACATGCTGACGGTGCGACACCTTTGCCGAATTATGAACCCACTGAGGCACTTTGACTCCTTGACCTCTCTTCAACTCTTTGACTTCGTGAGCGTTCTGTTGGACCGTCATTTATCGTGGGGATCTGCCACGGCCGGGATTCGGCCGATGTCGACAGTGGAGGTTTCCCGTGCGCCAATCGATATCCCGCTCACGACGGCGAGGGAGGGGAGGGCCGCCGCTGTTGGGCAGGCTCTCCCTGAGCCTGCTGCCACTGGCCCTCACGGCCGGACTGGTCGGGGCCGGCGTGCCGAGCGCCGCCGCAGGGACGGTCGGTGGAGAGGTCCAGCCGAGCGACCGCCAACGCGCCGTTCAGGCGTGGCTCAACAGCGGCCCCCGGCTCCACGCACTCGCCGAGGCCGCGCTCACGGGCTCCGACCAGGACGTGAAGCGCTTCCTGGACACCGAGTTCGCCGCGGCGCAGAACGCGGACGACCTGCTCACCGCCACGCAGATCTCCAGCGTCGGCGGGCCGAAGGTCCGCGAGGCCGCCGACAAGGCCATCGACGGGACGGCCGCGGACCGACGCGCCTTCCTGGAGAGCGGCTGGCAGGCGGCGCTCGACGCGGACCGACGGCTGTGGATCACCCGGATCACCGACCCCGCGATGGGCGCCGGACGGAGTCTCCAGGCCGCGGGCGACGCCGCGCTGCGCAGCAACACCAGTGACGACCTGCAGCGCTTCCTGACCGAGGGCCAGTTCCCGGCGAAGGACGCCGACGACCGGGTCAAGCTGGTCCAGATCCTCAGCTCCGGTGGCCCCAACGTCCAGGCCGCGGCGCGTCTCGCGCTGAACGGCACGATCCAGGACGTGCGCGACTTCCTCGCCGTCGGCCGGTACATCGCGCAGAGCCGTGACCAGGAGCGCGCGAGCATCGCGCAGTTGGCGCAGCAGGCGAAGGACGCGAGCGCCCAGGCGGCCCAGGAGACGGCCGCGGCCATCGAGGCCAAGGACACGGCGGTCCACGAGGCGCAGAAGGCCATGGAGGCCGCCGCGCGGGCCGCGTCCGAGACCCAGCAGGCCGGCAACGACGCGGCCAAGGCCACCGCCGCCGCGAACGACGCCGCCAGTGCGGCCGACCGCGCGGGTGCCGCGGCGAAGACGGCGATGGCTGCCGCCCGCGCGGCCAACGCGGGTGCGCGCGCGGCCGCCTACGCGGCGTCCAACGCGGCCGCCGCGGCGGCCGGGGCCCAGCGCGCCGCGGCGAACGCGCGGGCGGCGGCTGCCGCGGCGGCCGGTGACGCGACCAAGGCGCACGAGGCACGGGTGGCGGCGGACGCCGCCGACGCCGCGGCGAAGATCGCCGCGGATGCGAACGCCACGCTGGTGAAGGCGAACGAGGCCGCCAAGAGCAGCAAGGACGCGGCGGGTGCCGCGCTGAGCGCCAAGGGCAACGCGGATGCCGCGGCGGGTTCGGCCGAGCAGGCCGGTGCCTACGCGGACAGCGCGGGCGGGCAGTCGGCGAAGGCCAAGCAGGCCGCGGCGGCGACGCGTCGTGCGGCCGCCGAGGCCGGCCGTGCCGCCGCCGCCTCCCAGCAGCTGGCCGGCGAGGCCGCCGCACAGGCCGAGGCCGCCAAGACGCTGCTGGCGTCCGCCGCCTCCCACGCCGCGGCCGCGGCCCAGGCCGCGCGGGACGCCGCCGACCACGCCGGCCAGAGCGCCAACGCCGCGCAGGAGGCCACCGACCACGCGAACGCCGCCTCCGGCTTCGCCACGGACGCCCAGACCGCGGTCGACAAGGCCAACGCCGTCCAGGACCTGACCCGTCGCACCGAGGCGGAGGACCTGGCCAACCGCACCGCGGCGGCTGTGGAGAAGGCCCGCAAGGCCAAGGCGGACGAGGCGGACAAGCAGGCGCAGACCAACCAGGCGGCCCAGGAGGTCCAGCAGGCGAAGGCCGAGGCCGACCGCCTCGCCCAGCTGACCAACCAGCCCGGCGCCACGCCCGCGCAGGTCGCCACCGACGGCCGCAAGCTCGCCCTCGTCTCCCGCAAGATCTCCGGCACCTGGGGAGAAGCAGCGGCCGAGGCCGCCCTCACCGGCAACGACAACGCGGTCTTCTCCTACCTGAAGGCCGGTCGCAAGCAGGCGGAGGAGCACGACGCGCGCGACCGTGCCACTCAGGTCTACACGGACTCGGAGAGCGACGCGGTCCGTACCGCCGCCTACACCGCGCTCCAGGGCAACGCCGCCCAGGTCGGCACGTTCCTGACCAGCGGTCAGGCAGAGGCTGCCGCTCCTGACAACCGGCTGACGATCACCCGCATCAGCGACAACGCCGGCCCCGCCGTCAAGGCCGCCGCCGACGCCGCGCTGCGGACCAACACCCCGGCCGCGCTGCGGGACTTCCTCGGCAAGGGACTGGCCGACGCCCAGGCCGCCGACGACCGGCTGACCGCCGTCCGGCTGGAGGACGCCCAGGACACCGAGCCCGAGCTCAAGGCCGCGGCCAAGGTCGCCCTCGAAGGCCCCGTCCAGGACCTGCGCACCTTCGTGGCCCGGGGCCAGTACACCGCCCAGCAGCGCGACCGGCTCACCGCCGTCCACGTCGCCGACGTCAAGGGCCTGATCGCCCAGGCCACCGCCGCCGCCGCGACCGCCCAGCAGAACGCGGCCACGGCCCAGGCCGCCGCCGCCATCGCGCGCGACGCCGCCAACGAGGCGAGCGGCTACGCGGCCCAGGCCCAGGCCTCGGCCAACACCGCCGCCGACCAGGTCGCCAAGGCCCAGGCCGCCGCCGACGCCGCCCAGGCCGACGCCGCCAGGGCGGCCGCATCCGCGAAGACCGCCAACGCCGCCAAGGCCTCCGCCAACCGCGACGCCGCCAAGGCGGTCTACTCGGCCAACCAGGCCGAACGCTCCGCACGGCAGGCGTACTTCGCCGCTGCCGATGCCAAGGATTCCGCCAGCGCCGCCCGTGCCTCGGCCGAGGCGGCAGGTCAGGACGCAACTGCCGCCCAGGCCGCTTACGAGGACGCCCAGGCGGACTACCAGGCCAAGTACGACGCCGAGGAGAAGGCCCGGCTGGCCAAGCTGGAGGCGGAGCGCAAGGAAGCCGAGAAGCAGGCCCAGGCCGAGAAGCAGAAGCAGGACGCGATCGCGGGGATCGAGGAGGAGATCAAGAAGGCGAAGGAGGACAGCGAGAACGTCAGCTACCTCTACCGCCTCTTCTCCGAGAGCATCCACCTCACCCTCGACGTCATCGGCGGCGCGGGCGGCGTCATCGCCCCCGGCCTCGCCGACATCGCGGACCTCGTCAACTGCGCCTACTACGCGGTCGAGGGCAGGACCACCGAGGCGGTCACGTCCTGCATCGGCGCGATCCCCTTCATCGGTGACGGTGCCGCCGTCGCCAAGCTCGCCCAGTGGGCCAAGAAGTTCGGCTCCTGGGGCGAGAAGGCCGTCGAGTTCATCAAGAAGCTCGTCACGCGCATTCCGCCGTCCTGCCCGCTGAACAGCTTCCCGGCCGGCACCCGCGTCCTGATGGCCGACGGTTCCACCCGTGCCATCGAGACCGTCCAGGTCGGCGACGAGGTCCTCGCCACCGACCCTGCGGCCGGAGCGACCGGCCCCCGCCGGGTCTCGAACACCATCTACACCCCGGACGACCGCGACTTCACCGACATCTCCCTCGGCGCGGGCCGGTCACTCACCAGCACCGACCACCACCCCTTCTGGGCCGAGAACCGGAAGCAGTGGACCGACGCCGCCGACCTCAAGCCCGGCGACGAACTGCGCGACCCGGCCGGACAGGCCCGGCCGATCGAGAACGTCCGGCACTGGAACACCCTCCAGCCCGCCTACAACCTCACCGTCGACGACCTCCACACGTACTACGTGCTGGCCGGCGACCTGCCGGTCCTGGTCCACAACACGGACCCGGCATGTGCGACTCACCTTGCCCTCGGCCTCGAATCCATCCGCGGACAGGAAGTCGGGACGCTCGACCGGTTCGCGCAGGGCCTTGGAGCCGTGACCTACAAGAACGGGCCCTTCGGTGACCTGATTCCCCGGGGCGTGGCAACTCCTGAGAATCTCAGCAAGATGATCGATCGGGTCGTCTCCGGCGGTGGAAAGATCAGTTTCAACATGAAGGGCGTTCAGGACGTCGAGGGCATCCTCAAGGGGATGGACTACGGCAACGGTTACACCTCGCACGAGTTGAGGTACATCTGCGGAAACCCGGCGGTTCGTAGGATCACCACGTTCATCAACGGCGACGCTCCCTGCTAGCGACTAGGGTGACGCCATGAACCTGGAGATCTCCTTCGACAGCGGGAAGCGGAACACTCGGCCCGTGATGGTGGCTCTACCCGATGGTGGAGGGCAGGTGCTCGGCGAGTTGACCGCTCGGGAGCAGCGGCCCGGAGGGTTCGAATGGCTTCAGGTCGTCATGAAGGTCTGGTACCGCCACGTTCTTCCGGTTGCGCCGTTCACCGAGTCGATCGAGGCGGGCTCCGTCGAGACATGGGTTCCCGTCGACTCCGTGACCTTCCTCGACGGCTACGACTACTCGGGAGTCAGGAACATGAGCCCGGGTGAAGGCCGGCCGGAGGGTGCTCCGCGGTTTCCGATGCCGTGGGAGGTATGAGCATGTGACGGGTCGTACGGTGCGGTGAAGCGTCTTCCCCGCATCACGCGCCCGTCGGACGCTCGACGCCGAGAGGTCCTCGCCGACACATGTCGGCGAGGACCTCTCGGCGTTACTGCGGCTGTGGTCGTGGAAGACCCCGACAGGCGGGTGCGAGCGGGTGATCCGGGTGTTCGCGGCCCCGTTCGGCCGCTACAGGGCGGTGAGGCGCAGCGCCAGGTCGCGGGCGTGGGTGGCGGCGGTGGGGCCGCGGGTGGCGTCGGGGGCTTCGGAGAGGAAGACCAGGGCGAGCATCAGGGCGGCGTCCAGGCGGCAGGCGAGGAGGCAGGGGTCGTCCTCGTCGGGGACGGGGGCGACGGTGGCGTAGCCGGCGCGCAGGGCGGCCGGGTCGAGGTCGTTCTCCGGGTAGCGGGCGTACTCGGCGAGGCGGCCGAACTCCAGGGCGGGGGTGCCGAGCAGGGCGTTCGACCAGTCGAGGAGGGCGGTGGTGCGGCCCCGGCTGCGGCGGATGTTGGAGCTGCGGACGTCGAGGTGGAGCAGGCTGGTCCCGGTGAGGGAGGAGAGGTGGCGGGCCAGGAGGTCGGCGGCCGGGGGCTCGGGCAGGTCGTCGACGCGGCGGGCGAGTTCGGCCCAGCGGCGGCCTATCCGGGTGGTGAGGACGTCGGTCGTGCTGCCGCCCTCGGCGGCGACGGGACGCAGCCGCGGCGGGGGCACCTGGTGGAGCCGGGCGAGGAGTTGTCCGAGGGCGTGGGAGTCGAGCGGGGAGCCGTCGTCGTCGACGTAGTCGGAGAGCAGCACGTCGGGGGAGTTCGGGTCGTCGGCGAGGACCAGGTCCCGGGCCCGGGCGACGGGCAGGCCGTGCTCGGCGAGGTGCCGGGCGATGGCGTGCTCCTGGACGAGCAGGGCGCGGGTGTCCACGTACGGGTCGTTGGCGTTGGAGTCGAACCGCCGGTGCGCGAGCCGTACGGCGACCGGTGCGCCGTCCCGGCCCCGGGCCCGGAAGACGGTGAACTCCAGTCCCTTGCCGACGAGTTCGAGGCCGCTCAGGCCCCACTGTTCGGCCAGTCGGTCCAGTACGGCGAAACGCTCGCTCATTGTGCATCCTCGGGAGTCTTGCGACGGTCGGTCACCCTGCTGTCCTTCAGCAGGGCGTAGGCGATCGGCAGGCAGGTCAGCAGGGTGACCACGCCGCCGAGGGCGAAGGCGGCGCGCGGTCCGGCGGAGGCGCTCACCCGGCCGAAGACCAGCGCGCCGAGGGGCATCGTGCCCCAGGCGAAGAGCCGGTAGACGCCGGTGGCCCGGCCGAGCATCCGGTCCGGGATGATCGTCTGGCGCAGCGAGACGGCGACGACGTTCCAGACCATCAGGGCGAAGCCGGTGGCGCAGTAGGCGGCGGACACCACCCACACCCGGTCGGTCGCGCCCACCGCCAGGCCGGCGACGCCCATCGTGGCCAGGCCGCCGACCAGTGCGGGGACCCGGCCGATCGCCGTGGTCAGCCGGCTCGCGACCGTGCTGCCGATCACGCCGCCGACGGCCCCGGCGGCGAGCAGCGCCCCGTACGCGGAGTCCGGGAGGTTCAGCACGTCGTGCACCAGGATGACGAAGACGGCGATCTGGCCCAGGTAGACGGCGTTGATGACACCGGCGGAGACGGTCAGGGCGCGCAGCAGCGGATCGCGCAGGACGAAGGCGACGCCCTCGCGGATGTCCGCCAGCAGGCGGGGGCGGGGCTTCTCCGCAAGCGATCCGGGTTCGGGTTCGGGGTCCGGGGCGGGGCCGCGGATGCCGCGCAGCAGCACCGCGGAGACCAGGAAGGAGACCGCGTCGATCAGCAGCGGAACGGTCCGGCCCACGGTGAACAGCACGCCGCCGACGACCTGCCCGAGCAGGTCGCGGCCGATCGTCTGGACGGCGAAGAGCCGGCCGTTCGCCGACTCCAGGCGTTCCTCGGGGACGACGCTCGGCAGCAGGGCGAAGGACGCGCAGTCGAACAGCACTTCGCCGACGCCCAGCAGGAAGGCGGCGGTGAGCAGGGGCCAGAAGGTCAGCCGGTCGGCGGCGAGCAGCACGACGGTGAGGACCAGCACCGCCGCGCGCAGCAGGTCGGCGAGGACCATCAGCAGGCGGCGTTCGAAGCGGTCGGCGTAGGCCCCGGCGGGCAGGGCGAACAGCAGCCAGGGCAGCGTGGTCGCGGCGGTGACGGCGGACACCTGGAAGGCGTCGTGCAGCACCGCGGTGGACAGCAGCGGCAGCGCGGCGAAGCGCATGCCGTCGCCGATCGCGGAGGAGGCCGCGGCGCCGATGACCCGGTGGTAGCCGGAGGCGGGACGGACGGCGGTGTCGGTGCTCACCCGCGCGGCTCCGGGAGGGATTCCGGCCCGGTGGGCGCGCTGTCCCAGGCGCCGGTGCCGTCCCCCGCAGAGAAGACGGCGCAGCGCAGTTCGCTGGTGTACCGGTGGCCGTCCACCTCCAGCCAGCGCTGGTCGGGGGCGGGCAGCATCTCGGAGATCTCCAGGGTGCCTTCGGCCCTGGCGGCCAGCCGGCCCAACTGCCGTACCAGCAGGGGGGAATCCCAGTCGACGTAGACCGGCTTCGGTTCGCCGGGGACCTTGACGAAGACGTGTCGGGGCAGCCGGAGTTCGGCGCGCAGCCGGCAGGCGGCGACGAACCGGGCGGCGTCGTCCCGGCCGGTCGGCCGGCCGAGGGCGGTGGTGTCGCGCAGCCGCTCGGCGGGGATGCGCCAGGTCTCGCGCTGCAGTACGACGCGGCCGCAGCGGATGCGCGGGATGTGCGCGAGGTGGGGGGCGTTCAGTCCGGCGCCGCCGAAGTGGCGGGGGAAGGCGAACGGGGAGAGCGGGTCCTGCCGGATGCTCGGGCCGCCGGCCGGGGGCGCCATCAGCCGCAGCCGGCCCTCGACGCCGCGGGCGCGCAGTTCCAGCCGGTCGCCGCGCAGCACCAGGTACAGCTGGGAGGGCTGCAGGACCCGGTCGCGGGTCTGTGCGGAGCGGCCGTAGACCTCCAGGTCGTGGCAGGGGTAGACGAGTTGGGTGGAGGACTTGTCGGGGTGGCCGCGGGACAGGTTGGCGAGGACCTCGTCGTCCGCGAGCAGGGACTGGTAGCCGCGGTACACCTCGGAGAGCAGTTCGGGGGTGTGCTCCTGGATCAGCGGGCCGAAGCTGGTGTGGGTGATGACCTCCCGCACCGCGTGGCAGTCGCCGATGACGGCGGTGAACCGGCCCTCGGCCAGGTCCTCCCGGCTGGCGGCGGCGAACAGGACGTCCGGGTCGCAGACGGCCGGCGGGCTGCTGGGCCGGCCGGCGAGGACGGCCGCCATCCGGTCCCGGTCCACCACGACCTCGGAGCGGTCCGGGTCGGTCGCGGCCCCGCCGAGCAGGGCGGCGCCGATCGCCCGGTCCAGTTCGGCGAGTTCGGCCTCGACGGCGAGGCACTCGCGGGCGATGGCGTCCCGGTCGCGGAAGAACTCGGCGTAGAGCACGTCCAGCGGGATCTCCACCCCGGGGCCGAAGCGCTCGGCCACCCACCGGGTGAGGATGACCAGTTCGCGCCGCATCCGCAGGCGCGGGCCGGCCAGCACGGTCTCGTACACGATGGACAGTTCGTCGGTGATGAAGCGGGCGAGGTCCGGGCCGACGGTCAGGTCGGCGGGCCGGCCGCGGGCCTCCTCGAACAGGATGCTGCGGTCGGCGTAGTGCAGGCCGCTGTTGCGGTTGGCGGGGCCGCCGGTCAGCTGCTCGAACCGGGCCTTGCCGGCGGCGAGCGCGGCCGCGCGGTCGGGCAGCGGCAGCCGGGCGAAGCGGGTCAGGTCCGCCTCGAAGCCGTCGATCGCGGCGAGCAGCGGGGCGGCCGGTTCGGCGGGGGCGGCGAGCAGCTGCTCGCGCAGGGCGGCCAGCGGCCGGTGGTCGCCGATCGGGATCTCGAACTCGACGACCACCCATTCGCGGTCGGCGAGTTCGGCGAGGGCCGTGTCGAAGGGGACCGGGCCGGGCAGCTCGTCCTGCCAGGCCTGCCGCAGTTCGTGCAGGGTGCGTTCGCCGTCGCAGTGCTGCCACAGCCAGGCCTCGTACGGTTCCACCGGCCGCCCGCCGAGGTGCTGGAAGTCCCAGTCGGTGTCCAGGCCGTCGCGGGTGGTGAAGGCGTACAGGTCGATCCGGCCGTCGCGCAGGAAGGACAGCGGGCGGCGCCGGGGCCGGGCGTGGTCGAGCAGGCCGGGGACGGCGGCGGCGCTCTGGGCGAGCTTCTCGGCGGCCCAGTGGCTGAACAGCGCGCGCCGTTCCAGCTCCCGCTCGCCGGTCCAGGTGATGCCGGGGGCGGTGCCGAGGCGGCCGGGGGTGAAGGGGCCGAAGTGCGAGTGGGTCTCGTTCTTGGTGGTGACCCGTTGGAGGTACATGGTGAGCAGGTCGGTCATCTTGCGGGTGCGCCGGCCGGTCGTGCCGTCGTGGCCGTCGAGCCAGGCGGCGAAGGTGGGGTAGGCGGAGTCGTTGGAGAGCAGCAGGACCTGCCGCAGGCGTTCGTCGCCGAAGGCCTCGACCACGGCGGCCCCGGCCCGGTCGAGGCGGTCCTGGTGCCGGGCGGCGAAGCGGGTCTGCTCCTCGGCGAAGTGCCGGGCGGCGTCCTGGTAGCCGCGCAGGGTGGCGGCCGCCTCGGCGGGTACGGCGGCGGCCGCGGCGGCGAGCGCGGGCTCGGGGACGGGCAGCAGGAAGCCGGCCGGGGAGGAGAGCCGGGCGGCGCCGGGCACCGGGTGCCGGCGCAGGGCGGCCTTGAACTCCTCGGCCAGCGCCTTCAACCGCTGCCCGTGGGCGACGAGTTCGCGGGCCTCCTCGGCGGCGGCCGGGTCCGCCAGGGGGGCGAGCAGCTCCATCGGGAAGCCGGCCTGGCGGAGCACGACGACCGGCGCGAGCTGCCAGGCGACGCGCGCACCGGGCTCGGCGGTGGTGGTCCGGGGGTCGTTGACGGTGGTCACAGCCTCACCTGGGAATCGAGTGGACGGGCGGACGCCGGTCGTGCAGGGCGTCCAGGACGGCGAGCGGGTCGGTGGGGAGCGCGGGCAGCAGGCCGGGGCCGGTCGCCCAGGGCTTGACCCGTACCCCGTGGTAGTCGGACCCGGCGGTGGCGACCAGGCCGAGCCGCCCGGCCGCCGCGGCGAGCCGGGCGCTGTCGGCCGGGGTGTGCCAGCTGGTCCACACCTCCAGCCCGGCCAGGCCGGCCGCGCGCAGCGGCTCCAGCAGCGCCGCGCACTGCGGGGCGTCCAGGTCGGCGGTGAGCGGGCCGGGGTGGGCGAGGACGGCGACCCCGCCCGCCTGTTCGATCCAGGACAGCACCTCCACCAGGTCGGGGTTGACCGGGTGTTCGACGTGCAGCGGCCGGCCGGGCCGGCACCAGTCGGCGACGAGGCGGGCGAAGCGGTCGTCGCCCTCGCGGTACGGCGCGAACCGGGGGTCGTCCTCGGCGGCCTCCAGCAGCAGGGCAAGGTAGTCGTTGACGTAGGCGACCCGGTCGCCGCCGAGGCGCCGTTCGACGTCGGCCCTGGCGAGCGGCACCCCGAGGGCCTGCACCCGGTCGGTCCAGGTGCGCCACCAGGCCAGTTCGGCGTCGTGGACGCGCCCGATCCGCTGCCGGAACGGTTCGTCGCCGGGGTCGACGAAGTAGGCCAGGCAGTGGGTCTCCTCGCCGCGCCAGCTGGTGGTGATCTCGCAGGCCGGTACCACGGTGAGGCGCCCGCCGGCGGCCCGGTCGAAGGCGGCGACGCCCGCGAGGGTGTTGTGGTCCGTCACGGCTGCCACCCGCAGGCCGGCCTCGACGCACCGCCGGGCCAGTTCGGCCGGCGCCTCGTCGCCGTCCGAGTGCCGGGTGTGCAGGTGCAGGTCGACCGGGGTGGCCAGGGTGGCGGGCGCGCCCCGCATCAGCAGGTCCCCCGCATCGGCTGGATCCGCATCAGCAGGCCCCCCGCATCAGCGGGCTCCGGGCAGGGTGCGCCGCCAGGAGGCGGCCAGCCAGCGCTCGTACTCGGGGCCGGACGGGTCGTCCACGACCAGGCAGAGCGGCTCGATGATCCGCCCCGCGCCGCCGGCCAGGCCGCCGTGCAGCATGGTCAGGTTGTGGCCGAGCAGCAGGTCGCAGTGCTCGCCCGGGGCGAGCACCTCCCAGCGGCGGCGGAACCGCGCCCAGGTCAGGCCGGTGGCCATGAGCACCTGGTGGCAGAAGAGCCGGGCCGCCTCGCCCCGGCACTCGCCGCACGGACAGCCGTGGGCCAGCGGCACGGCGGCGGGGAAGCGCCGGCGCTCCTCCTTGGTCAGCACGGCCTCGCCGTGGTGGAAGGACAGGCCGTGCCAGAGCGGCTCCTCCAGTCCGAGCATGGCGCCCACCGAGGGGTAGGCGCAGCCGTGCTCCGGCTGGCGCTCCAGGCCGCGGGCCAGGTTGTCGCCGAGCCAGCGCGCCGCGGTGGCCGCGGCGTCCGGCCCCCGGTCGATGCCGCGCCGCTCCAGCACGTCGTCGATCACGCCGAGCCAGTCGTAGTACGTGGTGACGCTCAGCCCCTCGCCGACCTCGGGCAGGAAGATGCCCTGGTACATCTTGTGCGCGGGGGTGGTGGTGTACCCGGAGTCGCCGTAGGTGCGCCGGGCCGGGTCCCAGTCGGGGACGTCCTGGAGGCTGGGCGTCAGGTACGAGCAGTGCTGGCCGTCGTGGTGGGGCAGCAGGGTCCGGGTGGCGCAGCCCTCGGGCACGTAGGTCTGCTGCGCCCGGTCGACCTCCAGCCGCATCCGGGCGGGGGCGCCGCGGGCGATCAGCGTGGTGCGGACGCGTTCGACGATGGAGGTGGACAGCCGGCGGCTGTCCTCGACCCCGAGCCGCAGCCGGCCGATCCGGAAGACCGCCCAGCCGGTCCGGTGGATGACGTCGACGGCCTCGGCGGCGAGGGCGTCCAGTGCCCGCTCGCGCTCGGCGGGGGCGTCGGAGAGCAGCGGGGTGCAGTCGAACCGCGCTTCGTGGGGGGTGAATCTCACCGGTGCTCCTGGGGTGCGGAGGGGGTGCCGGGGGCCCAGGGCGCGAGTTCGGCCGGGGCCACGTCGGTGCGGAACAGGAACTCGAAGAGCAGTCGGGCGGCGATCTGCGCGGTGCCGCCGGACGGGTCGTAGCGGGGCGCGATCTCGGCGATGTCGACGGCGCCGACGGGCAGCGCCCGCAGCTCCTCGTAGACGTCGAGGAGGTCGCCGATGCCGATGCCGCCCATGGTGACGTGTCCGGTGCCGGTCGCCGCGGCGCTGTCGAGCACGTCGATGTCGAGGGAGACGTAGACGGTGTCGCAGCGCGAGCCGAGCTCCTCGATCACCGGGCGCAGGGCGGCGGCGGCGCCGTCCCGGGTGATGGAGGAGCCGGGTACGACGTGGAAGCCGCTGTCGAGCAGGCCGCGGAACTGGTCGTACTTGGTGACGTCCCCGACGCCGACGAAGGCGATGTCCTCCGGGCGCATCCCCGGGATCTCGCTGATCCGGCGGGAGTTGGAGCCGTGGTACAGCGGACCGTGCAGGGTGCTCCAGTTGCCGAAGTCGAAGTGGTGGTCGATGTTGATGAACCCCACCCGGCCGGCGCCGCGGTCGAGCCGTCCGGCGCGGAAGCCGGCGAAGGTGGGGAAGGTGCAGGAGTGGTCGCCGTTGAGGAAGATCAGGCGCGGGGCGTTGCAGCTCAGGCGGCGGCTCTCGGCGGCGACGGCCTGGAAGGTCTTCACCGTGTCGGTCGGGTAGATGTGCAGGTCTCCGGCGTCCGCGACGCTGGGCGCGTGGTAGCGGAAGGTCTGCCCGGTGCGGGTGTCCAGCATCCGCCACTGGCCGAGGCTGGTGAGGTAGCTGGAGAACACCAGGCTGGCCTGGCGGATCGCCCGCGGTCCCTCCGCGGCGCCCGGGCGGGAGCTGGCGGTGGCGTCGTAGGGCACGCCGGACACCACCCAGCCCGTCTCGCCCACGTCCACCTGGTCGGCGGTGGTGGTGGGGGCGCCGAACAGGGTGCCGACGCCGGCCCAGCCCGGCAGCGGGTCCTGCTCGAAGTCCTCGGGCTTGACGCTGTTCCGGAGCGCTTCGAAGTCGGGGAGCTCGGTCATGTCAGTCCTCCTGCACGGCGGACGCGGCGGGCACGCCGGGCGCCGTGGGTGCGGTGGGCGCGGCGGGCGGGGTGGGCGCGGCGACGGGCAGCGGGGCCCGGATGACGTCGTGCGCGGCGGCGATCTTCTCCTGGAACAGGTCCCAGCTGGCCTCGGGTGACAGGTGCCGGGGCTGGTAGACGACCGGGGCGTCCTCCCGCCAGTCGGCGAAGTCCCAGTTGAAGATGCGCTCGCGCAGCCTGGGGAAGTCCGGGGTGAGCGGGTACGGCACGAAGTTGTACAGGTTGAAGAGCCACAGCGCCGATTCGTTCTCCCGCATCCAGGCGACGGTCTGGCCGTGCGCGGCCTCCGTCTCCTCGTCGAGGCCGCCCATCATGTTGAGGACGATCTTCAGCCCGGCGTCGCTGAGTTGACGGATCTTCGAAGTGTAGTCGTCCAGGCCGCGGGAGAGCTTGTTGAGCCGCTTCAGCATCTGCGAGTCGGCCGACTCGAAGCCGAGCTCCACGGCGACGACCCCGAGTTCGAGCATGGCCTCGACGATCCACTCCTTCACCTGCATCACGTGGGTCTGCACGATGAAGCGGTAGCCGGGGCGGTCGCGGAAGACGTCCAGCAGGTTGCCGACGGCCTCGCGGGACTGGCCGAAGGTCTTGTCGCCGATGTAGAAGAGCCGGGTGTCGGGGAACCGGGTGGTCAGCTCGTCCACTTCCTGGGCGAGCGCGTCCTTGGCGACCAGGGTGAGCTGCTTGCTCCAGGCGTCGCCGCAGAACGAGCACTGGTACAGGCAGCCGTGGCTGGCGTTGAGCCGCAGCAGCGGCACCCGGCCGTGGTAGCCGCCGAGGTGGCGGTAGTCCGGGGCCCAGGTGATCCGGTCGGAGACCAGGCCGGGCAGCAGGGGCTTCTCCAGGCTGCCGCCGGAGCCGGAGGCGAGTTCGACGAGGCGGCGCACGAAGCCGGCGTCGAGCTGGCCGCGGTGCACGGCGTGCACGGCGCCGTCCGGGGCGAGCGGGGCCATGTTCCCGCCGAGGACGACGCGCCGGCCGGCGTGCTCCAGCCGCTTGGCCACCTCCAGGGCGAGGCGGAGGTTCTGGGCGAGCGGGGACATCAGGACCAGGTCACCGGGGGCGGTCGCGTCCAGCAGCGGTTCGGCGCAGTCCTCCGGCTCGGCCGGGGTCCTGGACAGGTCGCGGAAGACGGAGTCGAGCCCCGCGGTGTTCAGCAGGGCGGTCAGGTGGGCGACCCACAGCGGCATCTCCCACAGGCCGTCGGTCGGGATGAAGTACTCGGGCAGCAGGGCCCGGAAGCGCCGGTCGTAGTCGTCGTAGTAGCGCGACAGGTTCGGGTCGGGGTCGTGGCTGGAGGGGAAGGGCAACTGGACGATGCAGCTCTTGGTCATGAGCGGTGCCTTCGGTCGGTGAGGGCGTGGGTCCTCGACGTGGAGCACTCAGTGGGACCGGCGCGAGAAGACCGCACAACGCAGCTCGCTGGTGTGACGTTCTCCGTCGATGTCGAGCCAGAGGTGCTCCGGGGCGGGGAGCATTTCGCTGAACTCCAGGGGGGCGGCCGTCCTCCGGGCGAGCCGGAGGACCTGCCGGACGATGAGGGGGGACTCCCAGTCGACGTAGACCGGTTTCGGCTCGCCGGGGATCTTCAGGAAGCCGTGGCGCGGCAGGCCGAGGTCGCGGCAGAGCCTGCGGGCGGCGGCGAACTCGGGGGCGTCGCCCTTGGACCGGTGGACGCCGGGGCTCCAGCCGCGCAGCGCCTCGGCGGGGATGCGCCAGCGCTCCCGGTGCAGCACGATCCGGCCGCAGCGGATGCGGGGCACGTGGTCGCGGTCCCGGTCGCGGATGCCGACCCCGCCGAAGTGCCGGGGGAAGGCGAACGGGGAGAGCGGGTCCTGGCGGATGCTGGGGCCGCCGGCCAGCGGGGCGAGCAGCTTCAGCCGGCCCGCGAGGCCGTGGGCGCGCAGCTCCATCCGGTCGGCGGTGGCCACCAGGTACAGCCGGTCGGGCCGCAGGACGTCGCCGCGGGCCTTCGGGGAGAGCCCGTACACCTCCAGGTCCGGGCAGGGGTAGGTGAGTTGGGCGCCGGTCTTGTCGGGGTGCGAGCGGGAGAGGTCGACCAGCACCTCGTCCTCGTCGAGCAGTTCCCGGTACCGGGTGTGGATCTCGTCCAGCAGCTCCGGCGCCTCGGCCTGGAGCATCGGGGCGAAGCTGGAGTGGGTGAGCGCCTCGCGCACGGCGTGGCAGTCGCCGACGACGGCGAGGAAGTCGCCGCGCGCGATCGCGGCGGCGTCCGGTGCGGCGAGCATCACGTCCGGGTTGCACAGCGCGGGCGGGGTGTCCGGGTGGCGGGCGAGGAGCTCCTCCAGCCGGGCCCGGTCGACGACGCTCTCGGGCCGGCCGTCCTCGGCGCCGTCCAGCAGCAGGGCGACGACCTCGCGGTCGAGCGCCTCGATCTCCCGGTCCACCTCCTCGCACCGCGCGGCGAGGCGCGGCTTGTCGGCGAAGAAGGCGGCGTAGAAGTCCGGCAGCGGTACGGGCGTGCCGAGGCCGAAGCGCCGTGCCGTCCAGTGCCGCAGGACCTCCAGTTCGCGGCGGATCCGCAGCCGGGGGACGAGCAGGGTCAGGTCGTAGACCGCGGACAGCTCGCGGCCGATCAGCCCGGTGACGTCCGGGCCGAGGACGACGTCCTCGACCGGGCTGTACGCCTCCTCGTAGAGGATGCTCCGGTCGGCGTAGTGCCGGCCCTCGGAGCGGTTGGCCGCCGACCCGGTGACCTCCTCGAAGGCCTCCTTGAGCTCGCCGAGCAGGGCCGCGCGCCGCGCCGTCGGGCCCTCGGCGAAGCGGCGCAGCCCGTCCTCGAAGCGGCGCACCACGGCGAGGTCGGGGGAGTCCTCGGCGAGGTGCCCGGCGAGCGAGCGCAGCACGTCGGTGGACCCGATCGGGATCTCCCAGCGTCCGATCAGCCAGTCCTGGTCGACGAGTTCGGCGAGCACGTGGTCGAAGTCGAGGTCGGCCGGGCGGTCCGGGCGTTCGGCCCAGGCGGCGCGCAGCCGCGCCACCGTGCGCTCCCCGTCGCAGTGCTCCCAGAGCCAGGAGCGGTGGGTGTCGAAGGTGTCGGACTTCACCGCGACGAAGCGCCAGCCGTCCGGCATGCCGGTGGTGGACTCGAACGCGTACAGCCGGACCAGGGGGCCGTCGGCGAAGGCGAGCGGGCGCCGGCGGGGGCGCACCGTCTCGAAGGCCTCCGGCCGGGCGCTGAAGACCTCGGCCATCGCCTCGCCCGCCCAGTGGCTGAGCAGGGCGATCCGGCGCAGCGGGCCGGTGGACCAGGTGATGCCGGTGGCGGCGGTGCCCTCGGGGGCCGCCCGGGCGACGGCGAGGGGGCCGAAGTGCGAGTGGGTCTCGTTCTTGGTGGTGACCCGCTGGAGGTACATGGCGAGCAGGTCGGTCATCCGCTTGACGTGTCCGTCCGACCCGGTGCCGCCGGCGGCGATCCAGGCGGTGAACTCCTCGAAGCGGGCGTCGTTGGACAGCAGCAGGACCTGTTGGAGGGAGGGCTCGCGGAACAGGTCCACGACGGTCCGGCGGGCCCGGGCGAGGGCGGTGCCGTGCTCCTGTTCGAAGGCCTTCCAGTGGCCGTCCAGGGCCTGCACCGCGTCCTGGTAGCGCTTGGCCGAGTCCAGGGCGGCGGGGCCGAGTTCGGCTTCGAGCCGGGCGAGGTCGGCGGGCGGGAAGGGGCGGAGCATGCCGACGCCGGAGGCGAGGTCGCCCCGGGTGCCGGCCTGCTCCGCGCGCAGGGCGGCCTTCAACTCCCGCCCCAGTTCTACGGCTTCGTCCCGCAGGGCGAGGACGGTGTCGGCGGCCCGGGCGGTCGGACGGTCGACGACGCGGTCCAGTAGCGAGAGCGGGTAGCCCGCGTGGCGCAGCATCGCGACCGGGGCGAGCGACCACCCCCGGCCGCCGCCCTGCGCGGGTTGCACGGTGTCGGGGCGCTGCCTCGGTTCGTCCATGATCGTCCCCTCATGGCTGACTTGATCACGACAGTTCGTGACCATACCCAGACGTCGAGAGGTCTTTCAATAACGATGTGGTCAACCCGTCGGGTTCCGGCCGGAACTGGCCGGTCGACAGCCGAAACTCCGAGGTCGTGCAGCGGGGCTGGGCCATTGGGATGGCTTCAGTGGGGCTCATTCGTCCGGAAATTGACGACGGATCAGGTGTCGGGCCGGTCGTGGCACGAGCCGTCGGGGCCGGACGCGCCGGAGGGGCGCCCCGGGCGGGGCGCCCCTCCGGGTGGGTCAGGACTGCGCGGCGAGCAGCGCGGCCAGCCCGTCCAGCCCCCGGTCGAGCGTGGCCGGGTCGACCTGGCTGACGGAGAGCCGCAGCTGGTGCTCCCCGCCCGCGCCCGGATAGAAGTGCGACATCGGGGTCCA
Organism: Kitasatospora sp. NPDC057738; assembly: GCF_042798815.1. NCBI lineage: Bacteria > Bacillati > Actinomycetota > Actinomycetes > Kitasatosporales > Streptomycetaceae > Kitasatospora > Kitasatospora sp. NPDC057738. Next base: position 17,540 of record NZ_JBHVJT010000074.1, read on the forward strand.
GATCACCCCGTACTCCGAGGCCGAGCGTTCCAGCAGCGCGTCGTCCACCACGCACGGCACCGTGAGCACCAGGAAGAACCCGCCGCGCGGCTCGTTCCAGGTCACCCCGCTGCCGGGCGGGAAACGCTCGGCCAGGCCCTCCAGCACCAGCGAGAGGTTGCGCCGGTAGAGCGCGGCCACCTCGGTGTTGGCGGCCCGCAGGCTGTGGCCGTGCTCCAGCAGCGCGCCGCCGATCACGGCCTGGGCGATCGGCGAGGTGTTCACCGTGGTCATGCTCTTGATCATGCCGAGCAGGTCGGCGAACAGCTCGGTGCCTCCCCGCCCGTCCGCCACCAGCTGGTCCGCCACCACGTAGCCGACCCGGGCGCCGGGCAGGGCCGTCTTGGCGAAGGAACCGAGGTGGACCACCCGCCGCTCGGTGTCCAGCGCCTTGAGCGAGGGCAGCCGCTCGTCACCGGCGAAGACGCAGTACGGGTTGTCCTCCAGCAGCAGGAAGTCCTCCTCGGCGGCCAGCGCCAGCAGCTCCCGGCGCAGCTCCAGCGGCAGGCTGGCCCCGCTCGGGTTGGCCACGTCCGGCACCAGGTACAGCGCCCGCGGACGCAGGCCCTCGGCGCGGGCGGCGGCCAGCCGGCGGCGCAGGTCGGCGAGGTCCACGCCGTCCGGGCCGTCGGCCACCGCCCGCACCGGCAGGTCGGCGAGCAGCGCCGCGCCGGTCAGGCCCACGTAGGTGGGGGAGACGGCCAGCACCACGTCCTCGGGGCCGCGGCGCAGCGCCCGCAGCACCAGGAACATCGCCTCCTGGCAGCCCACCGTCACCACGATCGACTCGGCGGGCACCTCGATGCCCTCGTCCGTCGCGAGGTGGGTGGCGATCAGGTCGTGGATGATCCCCTTGGTCCGCCCGTACTGGAGCACCTGGCGGCGGGCCGCCTCCTCGCTCAGCCCGCGCTCGGTGCGCAGGTGGTCGAGGTAGCGGTCCAGGTGGCGGTGGACGGCGTCCAGCTCGAAGAACTGCTCGGCCGGGCGCCCGGCCGCGAAGGAGACCGCCTCCGGGTAGCGGATGGAGATCTCGTTGAGCAGGTTCATCGAGGTCATCGCCGGGTCGGCGAGGGAGGAGTGCAGGCCCGCGAGCAGCAGGTCGTGCGGTGCGGCGATGGTGGTCACGGGGTGCTCCAGGTGGTGCCGGGCAGGGTGGTGGTGCGCAGTTCGGCGGCGGCCCGCAGGTCGGCGCAGCCCGCGAGGCCGAGCGCGTGCCGCAGCTCGGCGGCGAGCAGGTCGAGGACCTCGGTGCAGCCCGCCTCGCCGCCGGCCGCCAGGCCCCAGATCAGCGGGCGCCCGAGCAGGACCCCGGAGGCGCCGAGGGCCAGCGCGGTGAGCACGTCCGAGCCGCCGCGCACCCCGCTGTCCATCAGCACCTGGCAGTCCTCGCCGGCCAGCGCCTCGGCGACGGCCGGCAGGACCGTCACCGCGGGCACGGCCCGGTCGAGCTGGCGGCCGCCGTGGTTGGAGACCACCACGGCCGCGGCGCCGATCCCGGCGGCCCGCCGGGCGTCGGCCGGGTCGAGCACGCCCTTGACCACCAGCGGCAGTTCGGTCTCCCCGCGCAGCCATTCGAGGTCGGCCCAGGTGACGCCGGGGGAGAGCAGTTCGGCGGTGTGCGCGGCCACCGCCGAGACGGCGGTGGTGGACTCGTGCGCCCGCCCGGCCGCGCCGCCCTCCAGCAGCGCCGCGCGGACGTCGGCGGGCAGCGCGAAGGCGTTCCTGGCGTCGCGCAGCCGGCGGCCCATGTACGGGACGTCGGCGGTGACCACCAGCGCCTCGCTGCCGGCCTCCTCGGCGGCCCTGACCAGGTCGAGCAGCCGGCCGCGGTCGCGCAGCCAGTACAGCTGGAACCAGAGCGTGGCGCCGGTCCCCGCCAGCTCCTCGAAGCCGATGCTGCTGAGCGTGCCGACGGTGAACGGCACGCCCGCGGCCGCGCAGGCGCGGGCCGAGGCCAGCTCGCCCTCCGGGTGGAACAGCCGGTGGTAGGCGACGGGCGCCACCGCCACCGGCAGGGCCGCCCGGCTGCGCACCAGGGTGGCGGCGGTGTCCCGGGGGGGGGGGGCGGGGAGAACCCAGGGAAACAAGCCCCCCCCATCGAAGGAGGCCCAGGTTGTTGCGGGGGGCAGGTTGTCTTTCGCGCCGCCCCCCCACCACTCCCCGACCCTCGGC
>NZ_JBHVJT010000074.1:19760-32212 GCF_042798815.1 Kitasatospora sp. NPDC057738
GGAAGGGCCGCTTGGTTCCGCACGGGGGGGGTGGGGGGGCCCTGGGTGCTGACGTCGGTCAGCACCCGGGGCACCAGGCCCACCCGGTCGAAGGCGGCCCGGTTGGCGGCGAGGGTCAGTTCGCGTTCCGCGCCGCCCTCCAGCCACTCCCAGACCTCGGGCGCGAGCGCGGCCCGGGCCCGGTCGGCGTACTCCGCGACGGACAGCACCGGGCGCCCGGCGGCCGGGCCGGCCGGTGGAACGCTTCGGACGGACGCGCTCATCCGGCCACTTCGCCGGCGTTGCGCTGCAGCTCCACGGCCTCGTAGAGGGCGCGGATGTTGTTGCTGCCGAAGTTGCGGGCCCGGATGCGCTCGATCACCTCGAAGAAGTAGGTGTTCCGCGGGTGCTGGGAGCGGGTGAAGATCTGGAACAGCTGGCCGTCGTGGTCCTGGTCGACCAGCAGGTTCAGCTCGCGCAGCTGCTCGAAGGAGTGCCGCAGCGGCGTCAGGCGGTCGGGCAGCGCGTCGTAGTAGGTCTGCGGGGTGCGCAGGAACGGCACGCCGCGCTCGGCCATGGTGGCGACGGAGTGCACCGCGTCCTCGGCGGCGAAGGCGACGTGCTGGACCCCGGCGCCGCCGTGGCCGGCCAGGAAGGAGGCGATCTGGCCGCCCGCGTCCGCGGTGAGCGGCTCGATCAGGGTGAGGGTGACGCTGCGGTCGGCGCTCTGCACGACGGCCGAGTCCATGCCGAGCGTGCCGACCTCGACCCGCTCCTCGAAGATCGTCCGGAAGCCGAAGACCTCGCGGTAGCGGTGCTCGGTCTTGCGCAGCTCGCCGAACGGGATCAGGACCGCGAAGTGGTCGACGGAGCGCAGGCCGACCTCGCCCTCGCCGGTGAGCGCGGCCGGGTCCGGCAGGCCGGGGATGCGGCCGGCGGGGACCTCGGGGCCGCGCTCGACCAGGGTGTGCACCACGTCGCCGAAGGCGTCGACCACCGCGGTGACGCAGCCGTCCGCGGCCTGCGGCTCGCGCAGGGCGACGGCGCCGCGGGCGGTCAGCGTGCGGAACGCGTCGGTGGCGTCCGGCACCCGCAGGCCGAGGGCGCCCACGCCGTCGCCGTGGCGCTCCAGGTAGCCGGTGGCGGGGTGGCCGGCGGCCAGCGGCTGGGTGATCAGCAGCCGGATGCCGGACTGGCCGACCAGCGCGGACAGGCAGCGCTCGGCGCCGTCGCCGCGCTCGGTCGGCGGGACGAGCAGCTCGAAACCGTACTCCGTGGTCAGCTTGGCGGTCTCGGCGCCCAGGTCGGCCACGTAGAACTCGACGTGGTCCAGCTCGACGGGGATCGGGGTGACGGCGGGCGAGGAACGGTCGGTCATCTGAGGAGCTCTCTCGTGAGGAGGAACGGGAGGGTGCTGAGGGGCGATCGGACGTGCTCGGCGGTGCGGGTGCGAGCGGCGGTGGTGCGGGTGTTCGGGTGGTGCGGACGTTCACGTGGTGCGGAGTCCGGGCGGGCGGGCCGGTGGGCCGGCCGGGGCCGGTCAGGTGGGCTGGAGGTCCTTGGCGTCCTCCGGCTCGGCCGGGCCGTCGCCCTCGGACGCGTCCTCGGGCTCCGGCGGCTCCGTCGGGGCCTCCGGCTTGCCGATCAGGTGGGCGGCCGCGAGCAGCGCGCCGACCACCATCACGCCCAGCACCACCCGGAAGTCCAGGGCGGCCACCAGACCGGAGCCGACGCCCACGGCCAGCGCCTGCGGCGCGGTGAGCGAGAGGTTGACGGCCGCCTGGGCGCGCCCCATCAGCTGCGGCGGGGTGGACGCCTGGGCGGCGGTGGCGAGCCCGACCAGGGCGGCCGGGATGCCCGCGCCCGCGATCACCAGGCCGGCCGACACCACGTACAGCGACGGGGCCAGCAGCAGGACGATGCCGAGGCCGAACACCGCCGATCCCGCCATGACCGTCCGGCGCGGTCCGAGCCGGCCGATCAGCAGGCCGCCGACCACCGAGCCGACCAGCGCGCCGACCGCCTCGGTGGTCTCCAGGACGCCGAGGAACTGCGGCGAGCGGTGCAGCCCGTGCTGGGTCAGCGCGAACAGCACCGGCTGGAGCAGGCTCAGCACGAAGCCGGCGCCGGCGGTGGCCACCACCAGCGGCCGCAGTCCGACCGAGCCGCGCAGGTGGACGAAGCCCGCCAGCACCTCGGTGCGCCAACGCAGGCCCGAGGGCTCCGGCTTGACCTCCGCCACCCGCAGGGTGAGGAAGCTCAGTGCCGCCAGCAGCAGCACGACGAGGTCGGCCACGGCCACCACGTGCCCGCCGAACCAGCCGTAGAGCCCGGAGCCGAGCAGCGGCGCCACCAGCGTGGTGCCGGCCCGGGCGCTCTGGGTCAGTCCGGCCGCCGCGCCGAAGTCCTGGCGCTCCGTCAGGATGCTGCGCAGCAGCGCGCTCTGCGCCGGGGCCAGGACGGCCCCGGCCAGACCGCAGACCGTGGCGGTGCAGTAGATGATCCAGACCGTGTCCCGGCCGTCGACCAGCAGCAGCGGCAGCAGTGACACCGCCACCGCCAGGTTGACCCCGACCAGCAGCGGCTTGCGCCGGACCCGGTCGGCGAGCAGGCCGCCGAGCGGCAGCAGCAGCAGGGGCGCGGAGAAGCAGAACAGCACCAGACCGGCGGCGGAGTTGCTGCCGGTCAGCACCTTGGCCCAGATGCCGAGGGCGATGGAGAGGGCGCTGTCACCGAGGACGGACAGGGTCTGCCCGGCGAGGTAGCGCCGGAACTCCGGGCGGGCCAACAGCGGGTGCATGGCGGTTCCTTCGCTGCGCCGACGGCGCTTCGGGGTGTGCGGGGGTGCGCGGGGGTGTGCGGTGGAACGGGGTGGTGCGGGGGCTGTGCGGTGGTGCGGTGGAACAGGGCCGTGCGGTGGAACAGGGCCGTGCGGTGGTGCGCCGGTGCCGGGGCGCCCGCCGGCGCCCCGGGTGCCCGGGGTGCGCCCTGACGCACGCGGGGTGCTCAGGGCGCCGGGTGGTTCAGGGTGCGACGGGGTGGGCCGGGGCGAGCGGTGCGACGGCGGCGAAACCCTCGATCACCGCGTCGTTGGCGTCCTTCTCGCCGATGGCGACCCGGATGCCCCGGCCGGGGTAGTACCGGACGGCGACGCCCAGGCGCTCCAGCTCCGCGCGCAGCGGGAGCTGGTCGCCGGGGGCGTCGACCCACAGGAAGTTGGTGACGCTGGGTGCCACCGTCCAGCCGAGCCGCAGCAGTTCGGCCTCGGTGCGCTCCCGCTCCGCGGCGATCTCGGCGATCCGGCGCGCCATCTCGTCCTCGGCGGCGACGGCCGCGAGCAGGCCCGCCTCCTGGAGCCGGTTCACCGCGTACGGCACCTGGTGGTCCCGCACCCGCCGGGCCACCGACTCCTCCGCCAGCGCGTAGCCGATCCGCAGCGCGGCGATGCCGTGGGACTTGGACAGGGTGCGCAGCACCACCAGGTTCGGCCACTCGGCGATCCGGGCCGGCACCTCCGGGGCCTGCCAGTCCCGGGCGAAGTCGACGTAGGCCTCGTCGAGCAGGATCAGCGCGGTGGACGGCACCCGACGGAAGAACTCCGTCAGCTCGGCCCAGGAGTAGACCGTGCCGGTCGGGTTGTGCGGGTTGCACAGCACGACGATCCGGGTGCGCTCGTCCATCCGCTCGGCCATCGCCGCCAGGTCGTGCCGGGCGTCGGGGCCGAGCGGGACCGGCCGGGCCTCGGCCCGGGCGATCTCGCAGAACAGCGGGTACGCGTCGAAGCAGGGATCCGAGTGCACCACGTTGTCGCCGGGCTCGACCACCGTGTGGAAGAGGTCCAGCGCCACGCCCGCCGAGCCGTGGCCGACCACGACCTGGCCGGCCGGGACGCCCTGCCAGTCGGCGACGATCCCGGCGATCCGCTCCGGCCGGAAGTCCGGGTAGCGGTGCAGGTCGGCACTGGCCTCGGCCAGCGCGGCCAGCACCGACGGCAGCGGCGGGTACGGGTGCTCGTTCTGTGCCAGCAGGTGTCTGGCGGTCGACGGGGCGGCCATCAGTCGGCCTGGAGGACGTAGAGCCAGGAGTGCGGGGTGGCCAGCGCCTCGACGCGGTCGATCCGCAGGCCGGCGTCGGTGAAGAGGGTCTCGTAGGTGGCCTTGGTGTGCAGCGGGACGCCCATCATCGCGTGCGCCAGCTCGAAGCCGACCGAGAAGACCGGCTGGGCGCCGTCGGAGGTGCCCGGGTCGCGCAGCATGGTGTCGCCGAGGACGAAGGTGCGGGCCTTCGGGAAGGCCTCCCGCATCCGGGTGAAGATCGAGGAGCGGGTGGCCGGGTCGGCCAGCAGGTCGTGCAGCAGGAAGAAGCTGATCACGGTGTCGACCTCGGCCACCTCGGCGGCCTCGGCGTCGTTGTCGATCTGGGTGCCGAGCAGGCCCAGGACGTCCGCGCGGACGGCGGTGACCCGGTCCTGCATGCCGGCCTCGATGATGTCGCGGCGGGCGATGTCGGTGGCCGGGCGGCTGATGTCGATGCCCAGGCCCCGGGTGCCCTCGCGCTGCGAGACCACGCGGCGCACCCGGGCGGAGGTGCCGGAGCCCAGGTCGGCGATGGTGCGGAAGTCGATGCCGCTGAGCACGTCGGTCAGCTGCGCGGCGAACAGCGACTGGTCGCACTGGGCGGAGCCGAGGGCGACCATCGCCTCGTCGCGGAAGACGTCCTGGTCGTAGCGGTGGGTGCCGGCGCTCAGGTGGCCGGCGCGGCCGAACACGTCGTGGTAGCCGCCGACGGCCCAGGTGAAGTAGCCGCGCGCGGCGGCGATCTCCAGGCCCGCCTCGGTGGGCAGGTAGGCGTCGCCGTCGGCCTTGAGGTAGCCGTAGTCGGCGGCGGCGCGCAGCACGGCCTCGGTGCGGGCGGTGTCGCCGGCCCGGGCGGTGGCCTCGGCGGCCGAGAGCGGCTCGCCGCGCCCGATCGTCTCCAGCAGGCCGATCCGGTCCAGCGCGAAGATCACGTTGGCGGCGATGAAGCCGTTGTAGGCGTCGGTCGAGGTGATCGGCGACGGGGTGATGCCACGCCAGGTGTCGGGGATGGCCGCAGTGGTCATGGTGGTGTCCGTTTCTCCGTGGGCGGGCCGGGTGCGGCCCGCGTGGTGTGCGCAGGTCGGTCGCCTGCGGTCGGTAGGGGTGTCGAGTCGGTGGTGCGGGCGGGTCAGGGAGTCAGGTGGGCGGCGAGCACCGGGCCGATGACGGCGAGCGCTTCGGAGCCCGTCATCGCGCCGTGGGTGCTCGGCACCTCGTGGACGTCGAGCCGACCGCCCAGGTGCGGGCGCCAGCTCTCCGGGTCGGGGGCGTCGGCCGGCCGGTCCTTGGCGGCGGTGAAGAACACCGCGTCGCCGTCGTAGCCGGGCAGCGGGAGTTCGTGGGACAGCTCGGCGTTGGACTGGAAGACCGAGACCACCCGGGCCACCCCGGCGCCGCTGAGGCCGGCGAGCGGGCCCTCGTCGCCCCGGACGAGCGCGGCGTAGCCGTCCTCGTCCGCGGGCCAGGCGGTGATCTCCCCGGCCGGGTGGCCGAGCGAGTCGAGGATCACCGCGAGCTGCGCCGGGTCGTCCCGCCACTGCTCGGGCCCCGGCTCGCCGGTGCCCGGGTAGGCGTCCAGCAGGGCCAGCAGCCGGACCTCCTCGCCCTGTTCGCGCAGCAGCGCGGCGATCGCGTGGGCGACGGCCCCGCCGAAGGACCAGCCGAGCAGGGCGTACGGGCCCTCGGGGCGCACGGAGCGGATCTGCGCCAGGTAGGTGCGGGCCAGCTCCTCGACCGAGGCCGGGTGCGCGGTCGGGTCGGCCAGGCCGGGGGCCTGGAGTCCGTAGATCGGCTGCTCGGCGTCGAGGTGGCGCAGCAGGCCGGTGTAGACCCAGCTGATGCCGGCGGCCGGGTGGACGCAGAACAGCGGCGGGCGCGAGCCGCGGGTGCGGATCGGCAGCAGGACGGGGAAGCTCTCGGCGGCCGGGCCCTGGGCGAGCCGCTCGGCCAGCCGGGCGACGGTCGGTGCCTCGAACAGTGTGCGGACGCCGATCTCCTCGCCCTCGCCGACCAGTTCGCGCAGGCCCGCGACCAGCCGGCTGGCCAGCAGCGAGTGCCCGCCCAGCTCGAAGAAGTTGTCGTCCACGCCGACCTTCTCCAGCCCGAGCAGATCGGCGAACAGGCCGCAGAGCAGTTCCTCCCGGGGCGTCGCGGGCGCCCGCCCGGAGCCGAGCCAGGCGGTGTCGGGGGCCGGCAGGGCCTTGCGGTCGACCTTGCCGTTGGCGGTCAGCGGCAGGGCGTCCAGGGCGACGATCGCCGAGGGCACCATGTAGTCCGGCAGGGTCGCGCCGACGTGGGCCCGCAGGGCGGCCTGGTCGACCGCGTGCCCGGGGCGGGCGACGGCGTAGCCGACCAGCCGGCGGTCGCCCGGGCGGTCCTCCCGGACCAGCACGAACGCCTGGGCGAGGGAGGGGTGCCGGGCGAGCACGGCCTCGATCTCGCCGGGCTCGATCCGGAAGCCGCGGATCTTGACCTGGTGGTCGGTGCGGCCCAGGTACTCCAGGGTGCCGTCGGCCTGGCGGCGGACCAGGTCGCCCGAGCGGTACATCCGGCTGCCGGGGGTGCCGTACGGGTCGGCGACGAAGCGCTCGGCGCTCTGGCCCGGCCGGTTGAGGTAGCCGCGGGCCAGGCCGGCGCCCGCGATGTACAGCTCGCCCTCGACCCCGGCCGGGACGGGCTGGAGTGCCGCGTCCAGGACGTAGAGCCGGGTGTCCGGCACGGGCCGGCCCATCGGCGGGGCGGTCCGGCCGCTGAGCGGGCTGCTCATGCTGGCGCAGACGGTCGACTCGGTCGGGCCGTAGGCGTTGACCATCCGCAGCCGGGCCGACCAGTGCTCGACCAGGTCGGGCGGGCAGGCCTCGCCGGCGACCACCAGGGTTCCGCCCCGCGGCAGCGCGTCCGGGGCCAGCACGGCGAGCGCGGTCGGCGGCAGGGTCAGGTGGGTGACGCCCTGTTCGGCGATCAGGTCGGTCAGCGAGGGGCCGGGCAGCAGTTGGTCGGCGTCGCCGAGGACGGCCCGGGCGCCGGTGAGCAGGGCCATGCCCAGCTCCCAGACGGCCGCGTCGAAGGACGGCGAGGCGAACAGCAGCACCCGGCTGTCGGGGGTGACGGCCAGGCCCCGGCGCTGGCCCTCCACCATGGCGGCGAGGCCGGTGTGGGTGACCACCACGCCCTTGGGGCGGCCGGTGGAGCCCGAGGTGTAGATGACGTACGCGGCCGAGTGCGGGGTGATCGCGGTGCCGGTGAGGTCGTGCGCCGGGTGGCCGGAGGCGTCCAGGTCCTCGATCAGCAGCCGCGGGACGGTGCTGTCGGCGAGCAGGCCGTCGGCCAGCGCCTTGCTGGTGAGGACCAGCGCGGGCCGGGCGTCGTCCAGCATGTAGGCGATCCGGTCGGCCGGGTAGCGCGGGTCCAGCGGCTGGAAGACCGCGCCGGCCTTGAGCACGGCGAGCTGGGCGACGATCAGCTCGATCGAGCGTTCCAGGGCGATCGCGACGAACCGCTCGGGGCCCGCGCCGTGCTCGATCAGCAGCCGGGCGAAGCGGTTGGCGCGCTCGTTGAGTTCGCCGTACGTGACCTGCTCGGTGCCGAAGGAGAGCGCGACGGCGTCCGGGCGGGCGGCGGCCCGCGCCTCGAAGAGCGCCGGGAAGGTGCCGGGCGGGAGGTCCTCCCGGGTGTCGTTCCAGCCGGTGAGCAGCTGCTCGCGCTCCTCGGGCGCCAGCACCTCGACCCGGCCCACGGACTGCTCCGGGTCGGCCAGCACCGCGCGCAGGACGCGCTCGAAGCGGGCGGCCGTCGCCTCGGCGGTGGACCGGTCGAACAGGTCGACGGCGTACTCCAGCGTCAGGCCCAGCCCGGCGGGCGCGCCGTCCGCGTCGAAGCTCTCGCTGAAGGCGAAGGTCAGGTCGAACTTGGCGAGGTCGGAGTCCAGTTGCTCGACCCGGCCGGGCAGGCCGCCGAGGCTGATCCCCCCGGCCTCGCCGCCGGAGGTCAGCATCACCTGGCACAGCGGGTGGCGGGCGGTCGAGCGCACCGGGTTGAGCAGCTCGACCAGCCGCTCGAAGGGCACGTCCTGGTGCTCGAAGGCGTCCAGGGTGGCGACCCGGACGCGCTCCACCAGTTCCCGGAAGCTCGGGTCGCCGGAGGTGTCGGTGCGCAGCACCAGGGTGTTGACGAAGAACCCGACCAGGTCCTCCAGCGCCTCGTCGGTGCGCCCGGCCACCACGGTGCCGATCGGCAGGTCGGTGCCCGCGCCGATCCGGCTGAGGGTGGTGGCCAGCGCGGCCTGCATCACCATGAACACGCTGGCCCGGCTCCGCTGCGCCAACTCGGCCAGGGAGGCGTGCAGTGCGGCGTCCGTCCGGAGTTCCACCGCGGCGCCCCGGCGGCTGGGGGCAGCGGGGCGGTGGCGGTCGAAGGGGAGCGTCAACTCCTCCGGGAGGTCGGCCAACGTGCTCTGCCAGTAGGCGAGTTGCTCGGTCAGCAGGGCGCTGGGCCGCTCGTCGGTGCCGAGCAGCTCGTGCTGCCACAGGGTGTAGTCGGCGTACTGGACCGCGAGCGGCCGCCAGTCGGGGGCGGTGCCGGCGAGGCGGGCCCCGTACGCCTCGGCGAGGTCGCGCAGCAGCGGGACCACGGACCAGCCGTCGGTGGCGATGTGGTGCATCAGCACCAGCAGGACGTGCTCCTCGCCGGGCAGCGAGAGCAGGGTGGCGCGCACCGGCAGGTCGCGGGCGAGGTCGAAGACCTGCGACCCGGCCTCGGCCAGCGCCCGCGCGAGCTCCTCCTCGCCGTCCACCGGCACGGTGTGCAGGGGGAGTTCGGGGGCGTCCAGGAGCAGCTGGTGCGGCTGCCCGTCGGTGGTCGGGTAGACGGTGCGCAGCACCTCGTGGCGGTCGAGCACGTCCGCCAGGGCCGTGCGGAGCGCGTCGGCGTCGACCGGGCCGGTCAGCCGGACCGCGCACGGGGTGTTGTAGAGCGCGCTCGGGCCCTCGAACTGGTCGATGAACCAGAGGCGTCGCTGCGCCGGGGAGAGCGGGACGCGCTCGGGCCGCTCGACCGGCCGCAGGGCCGGACGGGCGGCGCCCGGGGCGGGCAGGACGGCGGCCAGCGCGGCCACGCTGGGGGCGTCGAACAGGGCCCGGACGGGCAGTTCGGCGCCGAGCGCGGTACGGACGCGGCTGACCAGCTTGGTGGCGAGCAGCGAGTGGCCGCCCAGGTCGAAGAAGCTGTCGTCGATCCCGATCCGGTCCAACCCGAGGACGTCGGTGAACAGTTCGCACAGCGCCCGCTCGGTGTCGGTGCGCGGGGCGCGGCCCTCGCCGGTCCCGGTCCAGTCGGGGGCGGGCAGCGCGCGGCGGTCGACCTTGCCGTTGGCGGTCACCGGGAGGGCGTCGAGGACGACCACGGCGGCCGGGAGCATGTAGCTGGGCAGGCTGTCGGCGACGGCGGCGCGCAGCTCGGCGGGATCGCCCTCGCCGGTGGCGTACACCACCAGGCGCTTGTCGCCCGGCTGGTCCTCGCGGACCACGGCGAAGGCCTGGCCGACGGCCGGGAGGGCGGTGAACGCGCCCTCCACCTCGCCGAGTTCGATCCGGAAGCCGCGGATCTTCACCTGGTCGTCGGCCCGGCCGAGGAACTCCAGGACGCCGTCGGCGGTCCAGCGGACCAGGTCGCCGGTGCGGTACATCCGGCTGCCGGGCTCGCCGAACGGGCAGGCCGTGAAGCGCTCGGAGGTCAGGCCGGGGCGGCCGACGTAGCCGCGGGCCAGGCCGGCCCCGGCGAGGTACAGCTCGCCGGCCACGCCGGCCGGCACCGGCCGCAGCGCGGTGTCCAGCACGTACGGCCGGGTGTTGTTCAGCGGGCGACCGATCGGGACCACGGCGGGGACGGGCCCGCCCGGGCTCATGGTGAAGGTGGTCTTGATGGCGGTGGTCTCGGTGGGCGCGTACACCGCGACCACGTCGGTGTCCGGGCAGGCCCGGTGGAGCCGGCGCACGGACTCCGGCGGGACGACGTCGCCGCCGGTCCACACCTGCCGGACGTTGCGGAAGGCGGCCGGGTTCTCGTCGGCCATCAGCCGCAGCAGGCCGGACGGGGCCTGGACCAGGGTCACCTCGTGGGTGGTGATGGTCTCGGCGAGGCGGCGGATGTCCAGCTCGCCGGGGTCGGCGAGGACGATCGCCCCGCCGGTGACCAGCGGCGCCCAGATCTCGGTGGTGGAGGCGTCGAAGGCGGTGGGCGAGTGCAGCAGCACGCGCTCGTGGTGCCCGGCCCGGAAGTGCGGGTTGCCCAGCAGGTCGACCACGTTGCGGTGGGTGACGGCGACGCCCTTGGGCACCCCGGTCGAGCCCGAGGTGTACATCACGTAGACCAGCTGGCCGGGCAGGACCGGCACGGTCGGGTTGCCCGCCGCGGGGGCCTCGGCGAGCAGCGCCGCGGTGACCTCGACGGTGGCGAAGCCCTCGGTGGCGAGCACCGGGTGGCCCTGGTGGGCGGGGTCGACGAGGAGCAGGCCGGTACGGGTGTCGGCGAGGATGTGCTGGAGGCGGTCCAGCGGGTAGCGGTCGTCCAGCGGGACGTAGGTGCCGCCGGCCTTGGCGATGGCGAGGACGGCGGTGAGCAGTCCGGCGGAGCGCTCCATCAGGACCGCGACCGGCTGTTCGGTGGTCAGGCCGCGCTCCAGCAGCAGGGCGGCGAGCCGGTTGGCGCGGTCGTTCAGCTCGGTGTAGTCGAGCCGCTCGGTGTCGGAGACCAGGGCGAGGGCGTCGGGGGTGGCGGCGGCCCGGGCCTCGAACAGCCGGGGCAGGCTCCGCTCGTCGACCGGCGCGGCCGGCCCGTTCCAGCCGGTGAGCAGCTGCTCGCGCTCGGCCGGGTCGAGGATCTCGATGCCGCCGATCGGCGCGTCCGGGGCGGCCGCGGCGGCGCGCAGCACGCGCACCAGCCGTTCGGCGAGGGAGACGGCGGTGGAGTGGTCGAAGAGGTCGGCGGCGTAGTCGACGGCGGCGCGCACGCCCAGGCAGGTGCCGTCGGGGGCGAGCCGCTCGACGAAGTTGAAGTTGAGGTCGAACTGGGCCTGCGCCTCGCCGACCTCGACCGGGGTGCCCGTCGCGGCGCCGAAGGCGAGGTCGTCGGCCCGCTCCGCGTTCAGGGTGACGACGGTCTGGAAGAGCGGGTGGCGGGCGGGGGTGCGGGTGGGGTTGAGGTGTTCGACCAGGCGCTCGAAGGGGATGTCCTGGTGGTCGTAGGCGTCGAGGTTGGCGCGCCGGACCCGGTCGAGCAGCTCGTGGAAGCTCGGGTCGCCGGAGGTGTCGGTGCGCAGCAGCAGGGTGTTGACGAAGAAGCCGACCAGGTCGTCGAGGGCCTCGTCGGTGCGGCCGGCGACGGGGGTGCCGAGCGGCAGGTCGGTGCCGGCGCCGAGACGGGTGTAGAGGGTGGCGACCGCGGCCTGCAGTGCCATGAACAGGCTGGCGTGCCGACCCGAGGCCAACTCGGTGAGCGCGCCGTGCAGTTCGGCGTCGAGCTCGAAGTCGGCGGCGCCGCCGCGGCGGCTCGGCCGGCCCGGGCGCGGACGGTCGTACGGGAGTGCCAGCTCCTCCGGCAGGCCGGACAACTCCTGCTGCCAGTGGGCGAGTTGAAGGGAGACGACGCTCTCCGGATCGTCCTCCTCGCCGAGCAGCTCGCGCTGCCAGAGGGTGTAGTCGGCGTACTGCACCGGCAGCGGCTCCCACTGCGGCCCGGTGCCGGCCAGGCGGGCCCGGTACGCCTCGGCGAGGTCGCGGAAGAGCGGGCCGACCGACCAGCCGTCGCTGGCGATGTGGTGCGTCAGCAGCAGCAGGACGTGCTCGTCCGGCGCGGGCAGGGCGTACAGCCAGGCCCGGACCGGCAGGTCGGCCGCGAGGTCGAAGACCTGCCCGGCGGCCTCGTGCATCAGCGCGTGCAGCTCGGCCTCGTCGGCGACCGGCACCCGGTGCAGCGGCGGGCGCCCCTCGGCGAGGATGTGCTGGTGGGGCTGGCCGTCGGTGGTGGGGAAGACGGTGCGCAGCACCTCGTGCCGGTCCACCACGTCGCCGAGCGCCCCTTCGAGGGCGGCGGCGTCGAGCCCGCCGGTCAACCGGAGGGCGAACGGAGTGTTGTAGAGGGCGCTCGGTCCCTCGAACTGTTCGATGAACCAGAGCCGCTGCTGGGCGAACGACAACGGGATCAAGGTCTGCCTCCGACTGGCGACGTACGGCTGTTGTGGCTGGTGGGGCTGCTCCGTCCGGTGGGGCGGAGCGGTCGTGCGGCCGGGGCGGGTCCCCCCCACCCTTTTGGCCCCCCCCCCCCCCCCCCCCCACCCCCCCTCCCCAGCACCCCCCCCCCCCCCCAACCCCCCCACCCCCCCCTCCCTCCCCCCCACCCCCC
>NZ_JBHVJT010000074.1:32222-50165 GCF_042798815.1 Kitasatospora sp. NPDC057738
TACTGACAACGTAGGGTTGTTTTGGTGGGGGGGGCGCTTCTTTTGGGGGGGGAGGAGGGGGTGTGGGGTGGGGGCGGGCTCCGCCGGTGGTGCGCCCCGCGTCCCGCCGCCGGTCAGGCCTGGCTTCCGGGGCGCCGCATCGGCCGCAGGGCCGGGCGGGCCTTCTTCGGTGCCGGCGCCGCTTCGCCGCCGGGCAGGACGGCGGCGAGGGCGGCCACCGTGGGTGCGTCGAACAGGGTGCGGATCGGCAGCTCCGCGCCGAGGGTGGCGCGGATGCGGCTGACCAGCCGGGTGGCGAGCAGCGAGTGGCCGCCGAGGTCGAAGAACCGGTCGTCGATGCTGACCGTCGGCACGCCCAGCACCTCGGCGAACAGCGCGCAGAGCTCCCGCTCGCGCTCGGTGCGCGGGGCGCGGCCCTCGGCCGCCCCGGCGTACTCGGGCGCGGGCAGGGCCCGGCGGTCGACCTTGCCGTTGGCCGTCACCGGCAGGCTGTCCAGGACGACCACGGCGGCCGGGAGCATGTAGCCGGCGAGGCGGTCCGCGACGAAGGCGCGCAGTTCGCCGTCGGTGGCCTTGCCGGTGGCGTACACCACCAGGCGCTTGTCGCCCGGCTGGTCCTCGCGGACCACCGCGAGCGCCTGGCCGACGCCCTCGTGGGCGGTGAACGCGGCCTCCACCTCGCCGAGTTCGATCCGGAAGCCGCGGATCTTGACCTGGTCGTCGGCCCGGCCGAGGAACTCCAGGACGCCTTCCGCGGTCCACCGGGCGAGGTCGCCGGTGCGGTACATGCGGCTGCCCGGCCCGTCGAAGGGACAGGCGACGAAACGCTCGGCGCTGAGTGCCGGGCGGCCGACGTAGCCGCGGGCCAGGCCGGCCCCGGCGATGTACAGCTCGCCCGCCACGCCGGCCGGCACCGGCTGCAGACCGGCGTCCAGCACGTACAGCCGGGTGTTGGCCAGCGGACGCCCGATCGGCACCGTGCTCGGCACCGCGGCGGCGTCGGGCATCGGGTACTGGGTGGCGCACAGGGTGGTCTCGGTCGGTCCGTACAGGGCCCGCACCGCGATGCCCGGGACGGCCTCCAGCACCCGGCGCACGGCCGGGGCGGAGACCACGTCCCCGCCGGTCAGCACCTCGCGCACGCCGGCGAAGATGTCCGGGTCCTCCTCCGCGATGACCCGGAAGAGACCGGCGGTGACGTGCACGTGGGTGAGCGCGTGGACCCGGACCAGCTCCCGGATGGCGGCCGCGTCCAGGTCGCCCTGCGGCGCGACGACCACCTGGCCGCCGGAGAGCAGCGGCACCCAGATCTCGTAGGTCGAGGCGTCGAAGGCGTGCGGCGCGTGGAACAGCACCCGCAGGCCCTCGTCGTGCCGCCAGCACGGGTCGGTGGCGAGCTGCACCACGTCCCGGTGGCTGATCGCGATGCCCTTGGGCTCCCCGGTGGAGCCCGAGGTGAACATCACGTACGCGAGCTGCTCCGGGTGGGGCGCGGCCCGGTGGGCGCGCCGCTCGCGCGGACCGTCGAACCAGCCCGCGGTGAGCGGCAGGACGGGGCAGGGGGCGTCGGCGGCCAGCGGGTGGTCGCGGTGGGCCGGGTCGACCAGGACGAGGGCCGCGGCCGTCTCGGCGGTGATCCCGCGCAGCCGCTCGGCCGGGTGGCGGTCGTCCAGCGGGACGTAGGTGCCGCCCGCCTTGGCCACCGCGAGGATCGCCGTCAGCAGGTCGGCGGAGCGGTCCATCAGCAGGACCACCGGCGTCTCGGCGCCGACCCCGGCGTCGGCCAGGTGGGCCGCCAGGTGCTCGGCCCGGGAGTCCAGCTCGGCGTAGCTGAGGGTGCCGTCCTGCGAGACCACGGCCGGCGCGTCGGGGGTGGCGGCGGCCCGGGCCTCGAACAGCTCCGGCAGGGTCGCGTCCGGGACGGGCGCGGCGGTGTCGTTCCAGCCGGCGAGCAGCTGCTCGCGCTCGGCCGGGTCGAGGATCTCGATGCCGCCGATCGGCGCGTCCGGGGCGGCCACGGCGGCGCGCAGGACGCGCAGCAGCCGCTCGCCGAGGGCGGCCACGGTGGCGTGGTCGAAGAGGTCGACGGCGTACTCGACCGCCACCGTCAGGCCCGCCCGCGGGCCCTGCTCGGTGAAGCGGAAGGACAGGTCGAACTTGGCCACGTCCAGCTCGAAGGGGTGCTCCGCGCAGCCCAGGTCGCCGAAGGCGTCCGGCACCGTGACCCGGCCCTCCAGCGCCACCAGGGTCTGGAAGAGCGGGTGGCGGGCGGGGGTGCGGGTGGGGTTGAGCTGTTCGACCAGCCGCTCGAAGGGGATGTCCTGGTGGTCGTAGGCGTCCAGGTCGGTGCGGCGGACCCGGTCCAGCAGCTCCCGGAAGCTCGGGTCGCCGGAGGTGTCGGTGCGCAGCAGCAGGGTGTTGACGAAGAACCCGACCAGGTCGTCGAGCGCCTCGTCGGTGCGCCCGGCCACCACGGTGCCGATCGGCAGGTCGGTGCCCGCGCCGAGACGGGTGTAGAGGACGGCGACCACGGCCTGCAGCGCCATGAACAGGCTGGCGTGCTGCGCTGCCGCCAACTCGCCGAGCGCGCTGTGCAGTTCGGCGTCGACGGTGACCTCCACCAGGCCGCCGCGGTGCCCCGGCACGGCCGGGCGCGGACGGTCGTAGGGGAGCGCCAGCTCCTCCGGGGCGTCGGCCAGGGCCCGCTGCCAGTAGGAGAGTTGCTCGGTCAGAAGGGCGCTGGGCCGCTCGTCGGTGCCGAGCAGCTCGCGCTGCCAGAGGGTGTAGTCGGCGTACTGCACCGGCAGCGGCTCCCACTGCGGCTCGGTGCCGGCCGTCCGGGCCCGGTACGCCTCGGCGAGGTCGCGGAAGAGCGGGCCGACCGACCAGCCGTCGCTGGCGATGTGGTGCATCAGCACCAGCAGGACGTGCTCGTCGTGCGGCAGCGACAGCAGGGTGGCGCGCACCGGCAGGTCGCGGGCGAGGTCGAAGACCTCCTCGCCGGCCGCGGACAGCGCGGCCCGCAGCTCCGCCTCGTCGGCCACCGTGGCGTGCCGCAGGGCGAGTTCGGCGGCCTCGGTGACGAGCTGGTGGGGCTGGCCGTCGACGGTCGGGAGGACGGTGCGCATGACCTCGTGCCGCCGCACCACGTCCCGGACCGCCCGCTCCAGGGCGGGCAGGTCGACGGCGCCGGTGAGCCGGACCGCGACGGGGGTGTTGTAGAGCGCGCTCGGTCCCTCGAACTGCTCGATGAACCACAGGCGTTGCTGGGCGGAGGAGAGCGGCACGCGCTCGGGGCGCTCGGCCGGCCGCAGGGCCGGACGGGCCGTCGCGGAGTCGGGCAGCGCGGCGGCCAGCAGGGCCACCGTCGGGTTGTCGAAGAGCGTGCGGATCGGCAGTTCGGCGCCGAGGCCGGCGCGGATGCGGCTGACCAGCTTGGTGGCGAGCAGCGAGTGGCCGCCGCGGTCGAAGAAGTTGTCGTCGATGCTGATCCGGGCCAGCCCGAGGACCTCGGCGAACAGCCCGCACAGGGCCTGCTCGGTGGCGTTGCGCGGCTCGCGCCCGCCGTCGGCGCCGTTGTAGTCGGGCGCGGGCAGGGCCTTGCGGTCCACCTTGCCGTTGGGGTTCACCGGCAGCTCGTCGAGGACGACGATCGCGGCGGGCAGCATGTAGCCGGGCAGCCGCTCGGTGACGAAGTCGCGCAGCTCGTCGGCCCGCACCTCGCCGGTGACGTAGGCGACCAGGCGCTTGTCGCCCGGCTGGTCCTGGCGGACCGCCACGCAGACCTGGCCGACGGCCGGGTGGGCGGTGAACGCGGCCTCCACCTCGCCGAGTTCGATCCGGAAGCCGCGCAGCTTGACCTGGTCGTCCGCTCGACCGACGAACTCCAGTTCGCCGGCGGGCGTCCAGCGCACCACGTCGCCGGTGCGGTACATCCGGCTGCCGGGCTCGCCGAACGGGCAGGCCGTGAAGCGCTCGGAGGTCAGGCCGGGGCGCCCGACGTAGCCGCGGGCCATGCCGGTGCCGCCGATGTACAGCTCGCCGGCCACGCCGACCGGCACCGGGCGCAGCCCGGCGTCCAGCACGTACAGCCGGTTGTTGGGCAGCGGCCGGCCGATCGGCACGACGGCGGGCACCTCGGCGGCCGAGGTCATCGGGAAGTGCGTCGCGAAGGTGGTCGTCTCGGTCGGCCCGTAGACGTTGACCAGCCGCAGCCCGGGGCAGGTGTCCAGGACCCGCCGCATGGCGACCGGCGAGGCGATGTCCCCGCCCGTCCACACCTCGTGCAGCCCGGCGAAGGTCTCCGGGGCCTCGGCGGCCAGCACGTTGAACAGGCCGACGCTGATCCAGGCGGAGGTGGTCCGCTCGTGGCCGATCACCGCCGCCAGCTCGGCGATGCCGAGCCGGCCGGCCGGGGCGATCACCAGCTGGCCGCCGGAGAGCAGCGGGGTCCAGATCTCGTAGGTGGAGGCGTCGAAGGCGGAGGGGGCGTGCACCGGCAGCCGCTCGTGGCCGCCGCCGGTGAACTGCCCGCCGAGCGCGAGGTCCACCACCGCGCGGTGGGTGATGGCGATGCCCTTGGGCACGCCGGTCGAGCCGGAGGTGTGCATCACGTACACCAACTGGTCGGCGTACTGCGGCAGTCCGAGGTTCTCGGGGTGCTCCCCGGCGTGCGGGTCGAGCACCGTCAGGCCGGCCAGCGCGGGGTGCTCGCGGTGCGCGGCGTCGGCCAGTACCAGCCCGGCCCCGGCGTCCGCGAGGACGGTCCGCAGCCGGTCCGTCGGCTGGGCGTCGTCCAGCGGCACGTAGAGGCCGCCGGCCTTGAGCACCGCCAGGATCGCCACCACCTGGGCGGCCGAGCGGTCGATCATCAGCGCGACCGGCGTCTCCCGGACGACCCCGGCCTCGACCAGCCGCAGCGCCAGGCCGTTGGCCCGGGCGTTGAGCTGGGCGTAGGTCAGCTCGGCGTCCTCGGCGGTGAGCGCGATCGCGTCCGGGGTCGCGGCGACCCGCGCCTCGAACAGCTCGGGCAGCGAGCCCTCCGGCAGCGGGGTGCTGGTGCCGCTCCATCCGGTGATCAGCTCGGCGCGCTCGGCCGCGGTCAACACCTCGACGGTGCCGACGAGTTCGGCCGGGTCGGCGACGATCCGGTCGAGCAGGGCGAGGAAGCGGTCCAGCAGGGCGCGGGCCTCGTCGGAGGTGAAGGCGTCCGGCTGGTGGTCCAGCCGCAGCTGCAGGCCGTCGCCGGGGGTGAGGGCGAGCGCCAGCGGGTAGTGGGCGCTGTCGACGTCCTCGACCAGGTGGACGCGAGTGGCGCCGCTCGGGTCGGCGTCGTCCAGGGCGGACGGGTCCGGGTAGTTGCCGTACACCGTGACGGTGTCGAACAGGCTGCCCATGCCCGCGAGTTGCTGGATCTCGGTGAGGCTGAGGTGCTGGTGGTCCAGCAGGGCGGACTGCTCGTGCTGGAGGCGCAGCAGCAGCTGGCCCCAGCTCTCGGACTGGTTCAGGCGCACCCGCACCGGCACGGTGTTGATGAGCAGGCCCATCATCCGCTCCACGCCCGGCAGGTCGTGCGGCCGGCCGGAGACGGTGGTGCCGAACAGCACGTCCTCGCGCCCGGTGAGCCGGGCCAGCAGCACGCCCCAGGCCGCCTGGACCAGGGTGTTGAGGGTGACGCCGTAACGGCGGGCGGTGCGGGCGAGGGCCTCGGTGGTCTCCGGGGTGAGCCCGGTGTGCAGGCGCAGCGGCAGCTGCGGGGTGGCGGCGGAGCGGCCGGGGGCGAGCAGGGTGGGCTCGTCGGCGCCGGCCAGGGCCTGCGCCCACGCGGCGCGGGCGGCCTCGCCGTCGCGCAGGGTGATCCAGCGCAGGTACTCGCGGTACGGGGCGGCCGGGGCGAGCGGCTGCTCGAAGTACAGGGCCCACAGCTCCTCGGCGAACAGCGGGGTGGACCAGCCGTCCAGCAGGATGTGGTGGGCGGAGGCGATCAGCTGGTGGCGCCCGGGCGCGAGCCGGATCAGGGTGTAGCGCAGCAGCGGGGGGCGGTCGAGGTCGAAGCGGCGGCCGTACTCGGCGGCGGCGATCCGGGCGGCCTCCGCCGCCGGGTCGGCGTGGGCGCTCAGGTCGACGACGGTGAAGGGCAGCTCGACGCCGTCCGGGACGACCTGCACGGGCGGGCCGTCGTGCCGCTGGTGGAACGCGGCCTTGAGGTTCGGCTGGCGGGTCAGCAGCGCCTCGGCGGCGGTGCGCAGGCGGTCGGCGTCCACCGGGCCGGTGAGGTCGAAGGTCACGACCGAGGTGTAGACGTCCGCGCCGTCGGCGTCGTACGCCGAGTGGAAGGCCATGCCCTGCTGGAGCGGCGAGGTGGGCCAGACGTCGACCAGGCGGGCGGGGGCGTGGTGGGCGGCGAGCTCGTCCACCTCGCTCTGGGTGACGGCGACCAGCGGGAAGTCGGAGGGGGTGTGCCCGCCCGCGTCCGGCCGATCGGCGTGCTCGGCGAGCGCGCCCAGCGCGGCGAACCAGGCCTCGGCGAAGGCGCGCACCCGCTCCTCGGAGAGCAGCCCGGTGGCGTAGGACCACTGGGCGACCAGCAGCGGGCCCTGCGGGGTGTCCACGGTGGTGGCGTCCAGGCCGAGCACCCGGCCGAGCGCGAGGCCGGTCGCGGCGCCTTCGGACATCGCCTCGGTGCCGGCGAGCACGTCCTCGGCGGTGACGCCCTCGGGCGCGAAGCGGCCCAGGTAGTTGAACTCGATCTGCGGGTCGGCGCAGCCGGCCAGGACGGCGGCGGTGTCCGGGTTGAGGTGGCGCAGCAGGCCGAAGCCGATGCCGTTGTCCGGCACGGCGCGCAGCTGCTCCTTCACCCGGCCGAGGGCCCGGCCGAGCCCGGGGCCGGCCGCGGTGACCTCGGACCAGTCCAGCGCCCCGGGGGCGAGTCGGACGGGGTAGACGGAGGTGAACCAGCCGGCGGTGCGGTGCAGGTCGACGCCGTCGACGATCTCCTCGCGGCCGTGGCCCTCCACGGTGACCAGCACGGCGCCGTCGGGTCCGGTGGTCTCCCGGCCGCGCCAGTGGCCGAGGGCCAGCGCCAGGCCGGTCAGCAGCACGTCGTTGACCTGGGCGTGGTAGGCGGCGGTGACCTTGGTGAGCAGCGCCCGGGTGGTCTCGGCGGGCAGCACGAGCCGCAGCAGGCCCTCGGTGGCGTAGGTGTCCGTGGCCGGGTCCAGCGGGCGGTCGCCGAGCAGCGGGTCCGGGGTGGCCAACGCGGCCTGCCAGAGCGGGAGTTCGGCGGCCCGGCGGTCGGTGTTCGCCTCGGCGGTGAGCCGCTGGGCCCAGCGGCGGAAGGAGGTGGGCACCGGCGCGAGCTCGACGGCGCGGCCCTCGCGGAGCGCGGCGAGCGCGCCGAGCAGGTCCTCCTCGACGATGCGCCAGGTGACGCCGTCCACCACCAGGTGGTGGATCACCAGCAGCAGCTGCGAGGGCGCCTGCGGACCGGCGTCGAAGCGCACGGCCTGGACCATCCGCCCGTCCTCGGGGGACAGGCGCTCGCGGGCGGCCCCGGTCTCGGCGCGCAGCGCCTCGGCGGTGGCCGGGCCCTCGACCCGGCGCAGCACGGCGTCGGCGGGGACGGCGCCGGCCTCGGGGACGTGCAGCGTCCAGGGGCGCTCGGCGAGCGGGGAGGTGCGGGCGCGGAACAGGTCGTGGTGGTCGAGCAGGGCCTGGACGGCGGCGGTCAGGTGCTCCTGCGGGGTGCCGGCGGGCAGGGTGAGCACGGTGGACTGGTAGAAGCTCTCGACCGCGCCGTGCTGGGCGGCCAGCCAGTGCACGATGGGCGTCGGCGGCACCTCGCCGAGGCCGGCGCCGGCGGGCTCGACGACGACCGGGCCCTCCAGCGGACGGGCGATCCGCGCCAGCGCCTCGACGGTCGGGGCGAGGAACACCTCGCGCGGGGTGAGCTGGAGGCCCGCGTGCCGGGCCCGGGAGACCAGCTGGATGGCCACGATGGAGTCGCCGCCGAGCTCGAAGAAGGAGTCGGTGACGCCCACCCGGGGCAGCCCCAGCACCTCGCCGAACAGCCGGACCAGGGTGTGCTCCAGCTCCCCGGCGGGGGCGCGGCCCTCCTCCTCGCCGGCGCCGAACACCGGCGCGGGCAGGGCGCGCTTGTCGACCTTGCCGTTGGGCGTGAGCGGCAGCCGGTCGAGCACCACGACGGTGGGCACCATGTGGTCGGGCAGCCGCTCGGCGCAGTACGCGCGCAGCTCGGCCGGGTCGGCGGCGCCGACGGTGTAGCCGACCAGGCGGCGCTCGCCCGGGCGGTCCTCGCGGACCAGCACGACGGCCTGGCGGACCTCGGGGTGGGCGGAGAGGGTCTGCTCGATCTCGCCGAGCTCCACCCGGAAGCCGCGGATCTTCACCTGGTCGTCGGCCCGGCCGAGGAAGTCCAGCTGGCCGTCCGGGCGGTAGCTGCCGAGGTCGCCGGTGCGGTACATCCGCTCGCCGGGCCCGCCGTACGGGTCGGCCACGAAGCGCTCGGCGGTCAGTCCGGGGCGGTTCAGGTAGCCGCGGGCCAGGTGCGGGCCGGCGAGGTACAGCTCGCCCACGGTGCCCGGCTCGACCCGGCGCAGCCGCTCGTCCAGCACGTGGATGCGCACGTCCTGGCAGGGCCGGCCGATCGGGGGCAGCTCGTCGCCGGTCAGCGGCTCGCTCATGCTGACGATGACGGTGGCCTCGGTCGGTCCGTAGCTGTTGAGCATCAGCCGGCCGCGGCCGCAGCGGGCGGCCAGCTCGCGGGAGACCGCCTCGCCGCCGCCGATCAGGGTGCGCAGCGAGGGCATCGGGAGGTCGGGCAGGGTGGAGATCATCGCGGTGGCGATGTCGGCGTGGGTGACGCCGTACTGGTCGATCAGGGCGGCCAGCGGCTCGCCGACCAGCTGGCTCTGCTCCCGCGGCAGCACCAGGGCGGCGCCGGTGGTGAGCGCCACGGACAGGTCGGAGACCGAGACGTCGAAGCTGAGCGAGGACGCCTGGAGCACCCGGCTGCCGGGGCCGACCCCGGTGGCGGCGACCTGGGTGCCGATCATGCTGGGCAGCCCGGTGTGGGTGACGGCCACGCCCTTGGGCACGCCGGTGGAGCCGGAGGTGTAGATGACGTACGCGGTGTTCAGGGCGCTCACCGGCCGGACCCGCTCGGCGGCGGTGAACGGCGTGCCGGGCCGGGCGTCGAGGTCGGCCCGGTGCTCGGCGGAGTCGAGCAGCAGCCGGGGGGCGTCGGTCGCGGGCAGCTGCCCGGCGGCCCCGGCGGTGGTGAGCACCAGGGCGGCGCGGGAGTCGGTCAGCATGTGGCGCAGCCGCTCGGCCGGGTAGGCCGGGTCGGCGGGCAGCCAGGCGGCGCCGGTCTTGGCGACGGCGAGGATCGCGGCGACCGCCTCGGGGGACTTCGGCAGCGCCAGCGCGACGACGTCCTCGGTGCCCAGGCCGCGGGCGGCCAGCACCCGGGCCAGCCGGTTGGCGCGGGCGTCCAGTTCGGCGTAGGTGAGGGTGGTGCCCTCGGCGTACAGGGCGGGGGCGTCCGGGGTGCGGGCGACCTGGGCGTCGACCAGCTCGGTGAGGGTCGGTCGGGCGGGTGCCCCTTCGGCCAGCCGGGCGGCCAGCGCGGTGGGGGTGGGGGCGTCCGCCAGGACGGGCAGCGCCAGGCGGACGCCGAACTCGGCGTGCACCCGGGCCAGCAGCCGCTCGGCGGCGGGCCGGTCGCCGCCCAGGTCGTAGAAGCCCGCCGCGGGGTCGACCGACTCCCGGCCGAGCACCTCCGCGAACAGTCGGCACAGGACCTCGGCCGCTTCCGGCCGCTGCTCGGATCTGTGCGTCTGCTGGACCCCGGACATGTGACTCTCTCCCTTGTGCGGCTGGCCCCCGCGGTGGCGGGAGCGGCGAGCTGGGTTGACCCCGGGGCGGTCGGCCCGGGGGTCGGCGGAGCGATGTTGCGGTCGTCTCGCGGTGCTGGGGTGTGCTTGGTGCGACGGCCGTGCGGCGCGGCGGTGCGGAGGGTGGGAGTGTGCCGGGGCCGTTTCGGTGCACGCGCGTAGACGTCGGACACGGGACCGCGCCGGCGGCGTGAGGGTGCGCCGCGCGGCGGTGGAGTGCTGCGGTGGTGGGGCGGGGCGGTGTCGGCGGGTTCCGGCGGGGCGGTGGGCCGACGGCCGGGGGAGCGGCCGGACGGGCGGCGGCTCGGGCGCGGTACCGCGCCGGGTGAGCGGGTGGTGCGCGCTGTGCTCAGTGCTCAGTGCTCTGTGCTCTGCGCTCGTCGCCGGGGCGGTGCGGCCGGGGGAGCGGCTGCTCGGCGTGGGATCCCCGTGCGGAGGCCGTGTGGTCGTTCAGCCGTCCGACGGTCGGTGCGCGGAGGCCGCGATCAGTTCTCGGACAGGTGCGCGATCAGGCTCTTCGGCCGCAGATCCTGCCAGTTCTGCTCGACGTAGTCGAGGCAGTCCTGCCGTCCGGCGGCACCGAACGCCTGCTGCCAGCCGGCGGGCACCGGGCTGAAGGCCGGCCACAGCGAGTGCTGGCCCTCGTCGTTCACCAGGACGAGGTAGCTGGCCTCGGCATCCTCGAACGGGTTCGCCATCGTCGGTTCCTCTCTGTTCGGAGCTGTCTGGAGCTGTTCGGAACTGTGCGGAACGGTGCGGAGCTGTGCGGGGCGGTGCGGAGCGGGGCGGTCGAACGGAGCCGCGGCTCACGCACCCCAGCCGGAGTCCTCGCTGGGGCCGGCGACGGCGGCGATGGAGACGGCGGGCAGGTGCGGCTGGGCGTGGAGCTGGAGGCCCACCACGGCGGCCAGCAGAACGGCGAGTGTCCCGAGCATCTTGTGGACGCGGACGGCAAGGCTTGGCATCGCGAATTCCTCTTCCTGAGGAGGGCGGTCTGCCCTCTTCGCTCTGAAACGCATCCTGCCGAAGGCCCAAACGTGCGTGGAAGCTCTGACTGTGATCGTGAACACGCAATGCGGGAACCGGAAGCCCGGGCAGATCGTGTCAAAAACAGACAGACATGATCCAAATCACACCCGGCACTGTCAGATCAGTGGTGGGAACTCCGATGGCGCGGGGGACATCGCAGCGCGGAGGCGGGCACCCCGGCGCGCCTCAGTGAGCCCCGGCGCAGTTCCTCCCGGACGGCCGGCCAGTCCTCGACCCACGGCCGGCCCGTCCCGGCCGGCGACTCCAGAGCGAGCGTCGCCAGGTACGCGCGCTTGAGCGCGGCCCGTTCGTCCTGCACCCGGCCCGCGGACTGCTCGATCCGGCGCAGCCGCGCGTGCAACCGCTCCAGCGCGCCCCCGCCCGTCAGCAGCCGCCGCGCCTCGGGCCCGAAACGGAAGCCGGGCGCCAGCAGCGGCCAGGCCGCCCGCCACGCCCGGAACACCTCGCGGTGGCTCGGCCCCCACTCCCGCTCGGCCAGGGACAGCCGCTCCAGCGCGGCCGCCTCGGTCGGCGCCGTACAGGTCTCGCGCAGCGCCCGGGAGAGCGCACTCCAGTCCTCGCCGGGCGCGTGCCGCAGCGCCCCGTGCAGCAGATGGGCCACCGAACCGTGCACCACGGTACGGGGCCACTGCTCGGCCGCCGCCTCGGCCAGCACCGCGCCGGTGCCGCCGACCAGCACCCAGACCTCCCGCACCCCGCGCCCGGCCAGCCCGGCCAGCACCTGGGGCCACTGCTCCCCGTCCGCGGCCGGCCACAGGCCCAGCACCTCGCGCCGGCCCTCGACCGAGATCCCGAGTGCCAGGTGCACCAGCGGACCGCCCGAGCGGCCGCTGCGCACCGAGTCCACGAAGACCACCGGGTAGACCGGGTCGAGCCGCCGCCCGCGCCGCTCGGCGAGCTCGTCGAGCACCTGGTCGGTGATGGCCGAGACGGTCTCCCGGCTGAGCTCCACGCCGTACACCTCGGCCAGGTGCGCCACCAGTTCGCCCGAACTGAGGCCGCGCGCGGTCAGCGAGATCACCAGCCGGTCGAGCCCGGGCAGCCGCCGGGCCCGGGGGAGGACGGACTTCGGGGCGAAACTGCCCTCGCGGTCCCGGGGCACCCGCACCTCGACCGGACCGATCTCGGTGAGCAGCCGTCTGGCCCGGGCGCCGTTGCGGCCGTTGGTGCCCGTGCCGGTGCCGGAACCGCGCAGATGCTCCTGGAGTTCGAGCTCCAGGGCGCCCTCGATCAACTGCTTGGCGAAGGCCTGGAGGATCCCGCCGTCGCCCAGCAACCGGACGGCGCCGGAGCCGACCTGTGCGGCGGCGGCCTCCGCCAACTGTCGCACCAGGCGCTGGTCCACCAGGCCGGCGAGGGCGGCGGGCGGTGTCGCCGGATCGGAGTCAGCTCGCAACTGGGGGTGCCTTCCGTCTGTAGGCCGTTCCATTCACCGACCGCCCCGCTCCGGACGCCCCGACGGGACGTCAGGTGCGATGGGCCGGCAATCCCCCGGTCACCGCTGCCGGGTGCGGTCGTACTCGTGCCCGGCGGCTCCCCCGCTTGCGTGCACGCCCGACTACCGTCAGCCGATGATTTCCGCGCCCTTTGGGCGTACACTCACGGCTGTCGGAGCCCGGGGGGCGGCTTCCGAACGGCAGTCACTTCTCATCTTGCCGGTTCTGATGCCTGGTGGAAGCCGGTTCGGGCATTCGTGAAACCGCAATGCCGAAGCCGGAAGGATGCCCAGATGTGCCCAACCCAGGACAAGAGCATGGAAAGGGGAACACCCCAGCTCTGCGACCGGGGCATCGAGTTCTACCGCACGGCACTGGTCGAGGGGGAGGCCACCGGCGAGGCCCCCGAGTGCCTGCTCGCGATGGGTCTGCTGCGCCCGCTGCCCGGCTCCGGCCAGCGGCTGGCCCCCGTCCCGCCCGACATCGCCGTCACCGGATTGACCCGGCCGCTCGAACTCGCCGTACTGGCCCACCAGGAACGGCTCGCCGAGCTGCACACCTCCTTCCACGCCGCCGAGCACGCCTACAAGGACGTCATGCGGCGGGCCAAGTTGCCGATCCGGCTGCTGGCGGGCGACGAGATCAGCCCCGCGCTGGAGAAGGCCGTCGCCGGCTGCTCCGAGGAACTGCTCACCGCCCAGCCGGGCGGCGGCCGCGCCACCGAGCAACTGGCCGACGCGCTCCCGCGCGACCTCGCCCTGGCCGGCCGCGGCGTGCGCCAGCGCACCCTCTACCAGCACACCGTGCGCTCGCACGGCCCGACGCTGGCCTACATCGAGCAGGTCACCGCCCAGGGCGCCCAAGTGCGCACCCTGAACGAGGTCTTCGACCGGGTGATCATCTGCGACCGCTCCACCGCCTTCATCCCGGCCGGCGCCGACCGCGCCGCCGCGGCGATGCTCATCCAGCTCCCGCCGCTGGTCGAGTACCTGCTCAAGATCTTCGAGCTGATGTGGGAGCGCGCCGAACCCGTCACCTACCAGCAGGGCCACCACCGCCCCCGGCTGCTGACCGCCCGCACCCGGCAGAACGTCCTGCGCCTGATGGTCAACGGCTACACCGACGAGGCCATCGCCTCCCGCCTCGGCATGAGCACCCGGACGGTCTCCAGCCACATCCAGAAGGCCAGCGAACTCCTCGGCAGCCGCAGCCGTGGCCACCTCGGCTACATCATCGCCCGCCAGGGCGTCCTCGACGAGCCGCTCGACGAACTCTGAGGCCGCCGAGGAGAACTGACGAGAAGACGAAAGAGCGGGCCCGGCGGAATCTCCGCCGGGCCCGCTCGGCGATTGCCGGGGGAGGACCCTTGGTCGGGTGGCCGCAGGACGGTGGCCCGTCCGCCCGGTCGGGGACCCCGGTGCTGCCTCACTTGCTCGTGGTGAGGAGGCCGCGGTTGCGCAGGACGCGGCGTTCGACGGGGGTGAAGACGAGGAGTTCGATGGCGATGCCGACGAAGAGGATGAGGATGATGCCGAGGAGGACGCCGGACATGTCGGAGAACTCGCGCTGGTCCTCCAGGTAGCGGCCGAGGCCGCGGCCGAGGTCGGGGGAGGAGGCGACGAGTTCGGCGGCCATCAGGGAGCGCCAGGAGAAGGCCCAGCCCTGTTTGAGGCCGGCGAGGTAGCCGGGCAGGGCGGCGGGGACCAGGACGTGGCGGGCGCCGTTGAGGCCGGTGGCGCCGAGGGTGCGTCCGGCGCGCAGGAACAGCGGGGGTACCTGGTCGATGCCGGCGACGAGGCCGTTGGCGATGGAGGGGACGGCGCCGAGCAGGATGACGGCGTACATCATGGAGTCGTTGATGCCGAGCCAGATGACGGCGGCGGGTACCCAGGCGACGGAGGGCAGGGACTGCAGGCCCTGCAGGACCGGGCCGATGGCGGTGCGCACGGGTCTGACACGGGCGACGACCAGGCCGATGGGGGTGCCGATGAGCACGGCGAGGAGGAATCCCGACAGGCCGCGCCACACGCTGGTCCAGATGATGGAGAACAGCGTGCCCTGGTACCAGAGGTCCTGGCCGGAACGCCACACGTCCGCCGGGCTGGGCAGCTTGTAGGCGGACGTCAGCTCCAGGCTGTACGCCCCCTGCCACAGCGCCAGCACCACGAGCACACCGACCAACGGCGGCAACGCCTTGCTCCGCAACACCTCACCGAACGAGCCGCGCTGCGCGGTGACGGTGTCCAGGGCGTCCAGGCCCGCGCCGACGGAGGTGGAGTCCTCGGTGCCGGGGGTTCGCTCCGTCCCGTCGGTCCGGTCCGTCGTGCCGGGAGTGCCGGGAGTGCCGGTCGTGCCGGCCCGGTCGGACCTGGGGGACTTGTGGACCCGGTCGAGGACAGGGGTGGTGTCAGTGCTGGCCATGGCGACGGATCTCCCCACGCAGTTCTTCGGTGATCTCGATGGACAGGTCGGCGACGCCGGCGGATTCGATGCGGCGTGGCTGGGGCAGGTCGATCCGCCATTCGCGGGCGACCCGGCCGGGGCGGGAGGAGAGGAGGACGACGCGTTGGGCGAGGCGTACGGCCTCGCGGACGTTGTGGGTGACGAAGAGGACGGTCAGCTGTCGTTCGGCCCAGATGCGGGTGATCTCGTCGTGGAGGACGTCGCGGGTGATGGCGTCGAGGGCGGCGAAGGGTTCGTCCATGAGGAGGACCTGGCTGCCCTGGGCGAGGGCGCGGGCCATCGCGACGCGCTGGCGCATGCCGCCGGAGAGTTCGTGGACGCGTTTGCCGTGGGCGCCGTCGAGGCGGACGAGTTCGAGGAGGCGTTCGGCTTCGGTGCGGCGTTCGGGGCGGGGGACGCCGGCGAGCTTGAGGGCGAGTTCGATGTTCTTGCCGGCGGTGAGCCAGGGGAAGAGGGCGTGCTCCTGGAACATCAGCGCGGGGCGGCCGCCGGGTACCTGGATGTCGCCGGCGGTGGGCTTGTCGAGGTCGGCGACGAGGTTGAGCAGGGTGGACTTGCCGCAGCCCGAGGCGCCGAGCAGGGTGACGAACTCGCCGGGCGCGACGTCGAGGGTGATGTCGTCCAGGACGTGGGTCCGGGCGCCGGGGCGGCCGAAGGACTTGTGCACGTGCGAGATGCGGACGGCGGGTCGACCGGAGGCGACGGCGACGGCGTCCGGTTCGGCGGTCAGTGTCGGGGTCATCCGGGCACCTCCTGCGTTGGTGGTCATGGGCCCCTCCTGCCGGGGGCGGGCAAGGAGGGAGAGGTCTGCGGGGCCGTGGTCCGGTCCCCGCCCGTTCCGGTGGGCATCGACCGGGGTCGACCGGGCGGGGCGGGGCCGGACCGCGGGGTCTTGGCTGAACGTCCCCGGCGCGGAGGGAACTTGGGGTTCGTCGGCCGGTGCTGAGGGCGCTACTTGGAGCCGAGTCCGGCGTCCGCGACGGCCGGCCGGCCCTGGGCGGCGAGGACCTTGTTCAGCAGGGTGAGGTCGTAGATGCCGTTCAGGTTGCCCGCCGTGCCAGCGGCCTGATTACCGCGAGTCTTGAGGAGTCCGGCGGTGACGGCGTGGTCGGCCTCGGCCTGGAGGGTGGTGGCCAGCGGGTCGTCGAGGAAGTCGATGTCGGCCCAGGCCGGGTCGAGGATCGCTGGCTCCAACGCGTTGCCGGCCTCCTTCTTGATGGCCTCGTTGGCGTCGGCCTTGGCCTTGTCCGGGTTGGCCTTGATGAAGGCGTTGGTGTTCACCGAGCCGCGCAGCACGGCTTCCACCACGTCCGGGTGTTCCTTGAGGAACTTCTGCGAGACGATGATGTTGGTGATCACGAACTTCTTGTCCGGCCAGACGTCCTTCTCGTTGAGGAGGACCTTCGCGCCGAGGGTGACGAGCTTGGAGGCGGTGGGCTCGGGGACCCAGGCGCCGTCTATGGAGCCCTGCTTGTAGGCGTCGGGGGTGACCTTGTTGTCGGTGCGCACGACGGAGACGTCGCCCGCGCCGGAGGCCGCGTCGACCTTGAAGCCCTTGCCGGCCAGGTAGTTGAGCAGTGCCACGTCCTGGGTGTTGCCCAGCTGCGGGGTGGCGATCTTCTTGCCCTTGAGGTCGTCCAGCGAGGAGACCTTGTCGGGGTTGACGACCAGCTTGACGCCGCCGGAGGCGGAGCCGCCGATGATCTTCAGGGACTGGCCGTCGGACTTGGTGTAGCCGTTGATCGCGGGGGAGGGGCCGATCCAGCCGATGTCGATGGAGCCGGCGTTGAGCGCCTCGATCTCGGCGGGTCCGGCGTTGAAGACCTGGGTTTTGATCTGGGTGGCGCCCAGCTCCTTCTGGAACAGCCCCTCCTGGAGGCCGACCAGCGGGGTGCCGTGGGTGAGGTTGGAGAAGTAGCCGATCTTCACCGTGTCCGCGGACAGCTTCGCGCCGGAATCCCCGGTGGAGGCCGAGGCGTCGGCCTTGGTGTCGGAGGACTTGTCGGCCTTCGAGCCGTAACCGCAGCCGGAGACGAGGGCGGCGCAGAGGAGGACGACAAGGGAGGGGAGAAGGACATGCTGCTTCGAACCCCGGGGCCGGTTCACGCCCGAGAAGGCCTCGCTGGGCATCAGACCCAGTCCTCCTCTGTGGTGTCCGTGGCGCGTACCGTGTCGAACGCCTCGCCCGCCATGCCGGCGGTGAGGGTGGTGCCGTCGGCCGGGTCGATGAGCAGGAAGGATCCGGTGCGGCGGTTGTCGGTGTAGGCGTCGAGGGCCAGCGGTTCGGCGGTGCGCAGGACCACGTGGCCGATGTCGTTGACCTCCAGCCCGTCGGGGGCGGGGCGTTGTTCGAGGCCCCCTTCGCTGATCGGCGCAGTGATGTCGATGCGGTAGGTGATCTCCTTGACCAGGGCCCGGACGGTGCGGGTGGTGTGCTTGAGGAGGACCTTGTCGCCGGCGCGCAGGGGCCGTTCGTTGAGGTGGCTGACGGTCGCCTCGATGTCCTTGGTGGGTGCGGGGGGCGGACCGGCGGCGATGAGGTCGCCGCGGGAGATGTCGAGGTCGTCGGCGAGGCGCACGGTGACGGACTGCGGTGCCCAGGCGATGTCCGTCGGGCGGCCGAGGGCGTCGATGCCGGTGACGGTGGTGGTGTGGCCCGACGGGAGCACCGTGACGGTGTCGCCGACGCGCAGGACGCCGGAGGCGAGTTGGCCGGCGTAGCCGCGGTAGTCGGGGTGTTCCTCGGTCTGGGGGCGGATGACGTACTGGACGGGGAAGCGGGCGGGTTCGGCGCTCGGGTCGCTGCCGACGGGGACCGTTTCCAGGTGTTCCAGCAGGGTCGGGCCGCCGTACCAGTCCATGTGCGAGGACGGTTCGACGACGTTGTCGCCGGCGAGGGCGGAGATCGGGACGGCGAGGACGTCGGTGACGCCGAGGGAGGCGGCGTAGGCGGTGAACTCGGCGGCGATCCGTGCGAAGACGGGCTCGGCGTAGTCGACGAGGTCCATCTTGTTGACGGCCAGGACGACGTGGGGGACGCGCAGGAGGGCGGCGACGGCGGCGTGGCGGCGGGTCTGTTC